>QJVM01000124.1 GCA_003235715.1 Nitrospirota bacterium | reverse complement strand
CCTTCCTGCCGGAAAGGCTAAACTACGAATCAGGTTTCTGACCGCATTTGCTGACCATCCACGGGCATGTTCGGACTCATCCTCATCAGCGTGATCAGTGCGCTCCACCTCTATGTCTTCTGGAGGGCCGCCTCGATCCCGTTGGTCACCCGGCACATCCCGGTATGGGGAGTGATCGTTTCAGGGTTCCTGTTGTGGAGCCTGTTCGTTGCAGGCAGGGTTTTCGGCCACGGACGGACCGGGAATGCCGCCTACTGGCTGGAGCTTGTGGGAATGAACTGGATGGCGGTTCTGTTCCTGGTTTCCGTGTGCCTGCTTTTTGCGGACGCGCTTACCGGCTTTGGTTTCTTCATGCCCGGGGTGGCCCCCCGGGTACGGGCCTGGGCACTGAGCGCGGGCCTTGTCCTTTCGGCCCTGGCCATGGTGCAGGGTCTTCGACCACCGGAAATCACCGGCCTGGAAGTGGTGCTACCCGGTCTACCGCCGGAGAGGGACGGCATCGTGGCGATCGCGCTATCAGACCTGCATCTGGGTTCGCTGCTTGACGAGACCTGGGCGGATGCGCGCGTATCCGAGGCGCTGACCGAAAGGCCGGACCTCGTGTTTCTGCTGGGAGACCTTTTTGAGGGGCATGGCGAATCCGTCCAGGGGTTTCTTCCGGCCCTCAGTCGTTTGGGGGACGCCCCCCTTGGGGTGTGGGTGGTCCCGGGCAACCATGAGTACTTCGGCCGGAGCCCTTCAACCCTCACGCTTGTTGAGAGGGCGGGATTTCGCCTGCTCCGTAATCAATCGGCGGAAGCCTTGCCCGGTCTGGTGATTGCGGGTGTTGAGGACCTGACCTATCTCAGCAGGCGCGGGCAGAACCTGGACCCGGTGACCCGGGCTCTTGCCGGACGACCGGCCGGCGCCACCATTCTGCTTTCCCATACGCCATGGGAGGCGGAAAAGGCGGCTTCGGCGGGCGTGGGGCTGATGCTGTCCGGGCATACGCACGGGGGGCAGATTTGGCCATTCGGGTATCTTGTCCGGCGGGCGTATCCCCTGTTTGCAGGCCGGTACGATGTCGGCGGGATGACCGTCGTCGTAGGCAGGGGGACGGGCACCTGGGGCCCTCGCATGCGTCTCTGGAAACGAGGGGAGATTCTCCGAATCACGCTCAGATCGCCACGGAAGGAAGGCCCTTCAAAAGAAGACGTGCCTTTTTGACAGAGGCCTGCGCCCGCTTTGCCCTATGCCTGAAAGAGAAGGGACACGAAGCGGAGGAAGGCCCAACGGGAAGGATAAACATGCCCCCCTTGAAAAGGGACGAAGGGGCAACAGTTCCCCCTGTTACATGGCACAATAGGCCGTAGCCTTGCGGACGCCCGAGATGGATACCCTTGATGAGAAAAGAGCCCTGATTCTTGCTGAGGCGCGCCAGTTTGCGCATCAGCTTGCCTCCCGCGTCGTGCCCAAGCCCAGGGTGAGCTTCTGGATGATCCTGCTTCCTGTTCTCTTTGTCTTCTATATGAACGATATCCAGAAGTACAAGAAGGCCCGGAGGGAATTTGCAGAACATTACGTCAGGACCCTGGAGCGAGCCGTTGCCGAGGCCGAGAGCGTGATCCGCGAAGGTCGGGTCCCGGAGGTGAGCTCCATGCTCCAGCATTCCGAACTCTCGGAAGAGGCACGGGCCCGCCTGTCAGAGGTCTACGATAGTCTGGTGGCGCATGTCCTTTCCCTTCTCAAGGCCGAGGGAAGCGATTGGGGCTCCCTTGTCCGGGGTGCTTACGGGAACAAGACGAACTACCTGCTCTTCCTGAACCGGCTCAATCGCCTGGAGAAAAGGCTGAACGAGGCCCTGTTGCCGCAATTAAGCGCAAGCACGGAGGGGGCCGTGGAGATTATCCGGGCCGTGGAAATGCACTCGGAAGAAATTCGAAGAGCGAGTGCGGAAAGCATCTTTTCCTAGGGAGGCGCCTCGAGCCGGGTAGGAGTCTGTCCACAGCCGAGCCGGCTGTTCACCGGACCGGGGCGCTCTGGTAGACCTGGCTGTTTACGACCTCGAAGATATAGTCGTATCCGTCCTCACCGTGCGGAATCGTGCAGGCCGAACAATCCTTCATCCCTCTGGTCATCACGTAGTCCCCCCCGCATTCCAGAAGGTACAGGGGGCACCAGCAGAACAGGCAGGACCGCCAGTCCTTCAGGTCATGGCACGGATAGAAACTGCAATCTTCGTGGATAAAATACTTGTAGTTCACGCGGCAACTCCTCCCTCGGGAATCGGAACGGTATTTCGGGATAGGTCTTCCGGCTCGGGGCATCCTACTCGCCCGCCTTCCCGTCACCCCTGGCGGTGACAGTGGCTTGAGATTGGGCTTTCGTTCCCATTACGGCTGCGGGGCAGCGGAGGAGTTTCACCTCTCTTCCCTGACTTCCCGTCCTCTGATAAGACTCATGACTTTGAAGTGCTTTAAGGGCCTCCTGGTCAAGGCTTGAAGCCTGTTGCTTTCAAGATGCCAGGGATTATGCCAGATGCGGCATGGTTTTCCAATGCGCTGTCTGAGACGAGCAAGGCCTCCCCCACGCCCGCGCCCGGGAAAGCTAGGGATACCCCTTCAGCAAGGCCGGGAAGGCCCAGGCCATGTCCCGAAAGACACTACAAAACAGGCACGTTGGCCACCTCCTGAAAGGCGCCGGGCCCGCTTGATCCGCGCATGGAGGAGCGTAAAATATAAACATGGAAGGGGCGCCGACCAGCCGCGCGAAGTGAAGGAGGTGATGGCCATGTTACCGCGGTTACGGGCACGAGGGAGTGAATTGGTACCGCTTCATCGCGATCTGGACGAGATGTTCGACCGGTTCTTCGGCCGTTATCGGAGAGGCTGGCCCTTCTCACTTTTTGAAGGGGAAGGATACCCGGCCGTCGATCTGCTCCACGAGAAGGACCGGATAGTGGCGCGCCTTGAACTGCCCGGGATCGACCCCAAGGAGGTGAGTATTTCCGTTGTCGGTCGGGTGCTCACCGTGAAGGGTGAGCGCAAGGCGGAAGAGGAGAAGGAGGGCGAACACTATTATGCCCGGGAGATCAGCTATGGTTCTTTCGAGCGGAGTGTGACCCTGCCGGAAGGGGCTGATACGGAAAAGATCAAGGCGGTGTACAAGGACGGGATTCTGGAGGTTTCGATGCCCGCCAAGGGGATTGAAAAGTCCCGCCGGATCGAGATTGTGACAGAAGAGGAGCCGAAGAAGAAGGCGGCCTAGTCTGGCTTTGCAGTGCACAGGCGCGCGGCTGGAAGGCCCACAGGGTGAGAAAATGAACTCGCGAGGCATCGTGAGTTTTTTTCTTTTGCCGGCAAAGGGTCCGGTCCCTTAGGCCCAAGGCGCTTGCTCTGCCCGTTAAAGGAATTTACATTCTCAATGGCGTCAGACTTCTGGACTTCTGGTCGGGGGAACCTCAACCCTCCCGGTTCCACCGGCTTCCGCCCCTTTTACCTGCGAGGGGTAGGCCCTACTCCAGGGACCGGTCATACAGGGTCTTGCTTGAGAGACCGTACAGGGAAGCCAGTTTTCGTGCCGCATCCTTTCGCGAGACTCCCTGCCGGAGGAGTTGCTTCATCTCCTGCAGGGCCTCGTCCTCCGAGACTGTGGACCCTTCTTCACGACCGGCCACCACCATAACGAATTCGCCAAGTATGTCTTCCCGCGCCTCGAGGGAACTCACCAAGAAAGACAGCGTCCCACGCAAAATCTCTTCATGAACCTTCGTGAGTTCACGGCAGGCAACGGCCTCGCGGGTTTCGCCGAGAATATTGGCCATATCCGCCAGAGAAGCAAGAATACGATGCGGTGTTTCATACAGAACCATGGTCCGGGTTTCGAGGGCGAGGCTTTGGAACAGGGCCTGCCGTTCTCCGGCCTTAGAAGGGATATATCCGAGAAAGACAAAACGGTCTGAAGGCAGGCCACTGGCACTGAGCGCGGCCACCAGGGCCGACGGGCCGGGTACGGGGATGACCAGGATATCGTTTTCAACCGCCCGCTGAACCAGGATTCTCCCGGGATCGCAGATGGCCGGCGTTCCGGCGTCGGAAACAAGGGCCACGGACCTGCCCTCTTTCAGATGTTTGATCAGAACATCCGCTCTGGATTGCTCGCGGGGGCCCCAATAACTGAGAACCGGAACCTTCACCCCGAACCGGTTCAGAAGCTTGCGGGCCCGCCGCGTATCCTCTGCGGCAATGAGGTCAACGGTCTTCAGGACCTCGAGTGCACGAAGCGTTATGTCTTGGAGATTCCCCAGCGGGGTGGCTACGACGAAAAGGGTTCCGGCCATGGGCGGCCGCGTTCAGGACTTGGGGCAGCGCGGCACGGCTGCATAGTTTCGGAACCGGTTCGTGATCGGGTACCGGCGGTCCCGGCCAAAGGCCCGGGAGGTGATTTTGATCCCGGGGGGCGCCTGCCTCCGTTTGTACTCGGCGAGATCGACTAGACGCACGACGCGGGCCACCTCGGAAGGCTCCAGGCCGGAGCACATAATCTGATCCAGACTCTGTTCCTCTTCCACATAGGCCCTGAGTACGGGGTCGAGAATGCTGTAAGGAGGAAGGGAGTCGGTATCCTTCTGGTCCGGCCGGAGTTCTGCCGTCGGTGCCTTGGAAAGGATTCGAGGGGGGATCCACGGCCTTTTATGTCTGCGATTTCGCCAGCGGCAGAGCCGGTAGACCAGGGTCTTCGGAACATCCTTGATGACAGCGAAGCCCCCGGCCATGTCTCCGTAGAGGGTCGCATAACCGACGCTCATCTCGGACTTGTTGCCCGTGGTCAGCACGAGCCAGTTGAATTTGTTGGAAAAGGCCATGACCAGCGTCCCGCGAATTCGGGCCTGCAGGTTTTCTTCGGTGACGTCGGGTTTGAGGCCCCGGAGATGGGGGGCCAGCGTTTCGAGAAAGCGGTCAAAGATGTCCGCAATGGAGACATCGCGCAGATCGATGCCCAGATTACGCGAGAGGCGGAACGCATCGGCGCGACTGTCGCCCGAGGTATACCTGGAGGGAAGAAAGATACCATGGACCCGTTTGGGTCCCAGCGCATCTACGGCAATGGAGGCCACCAGGGCCGAGTCGACCCCGCCGGACAGGGCCACCAGGACGTCCCGAAAACCGTTCTTTTCAACGTAGTCCCGCGTCCCGAAAACGAGCGCGCTGTAAACCTCCTCGGTCTCTCCCATCTCGGTTGTGAGCGTCGCCGGAAGGGCCGCGCGCTTGCGCGAGGTGAGCTTTGCCTTCCCGATCTGCACGGGCTTGAACCAGTTGTCGTCACTCTTCCAGGGAGCTTTCCGGCAGCGGTGCCTTCGTACGGAGTCAGCATCCAGATCGAACAGGTACAGGCCCTCCACGAACTGGGGTGCCTGCATCCTGACCCGGCCGCGACAGTCCACCATCATGGAACCACCGTCAAACACCAGCTCGTCCTGGCCTCCCACGGTATTGAGATAGGCGACCGGGCAGCAGATATGCTGGGTGAGCTTTTTCAGATGCTCCCGCCTCTTGCGAAGCTTCCCGATACTGTACGGCGAGGCATTGATGTTGATGACGAGCTCAGCGCCGGCTTCCGACAGGATCTTGGCCGGTCCCTCCATGAACCAGATGTCCTCGCAGATGGAAACCCCAAACCGTACGCCCCCCCATTCGAAAAGGGGGCAGTGATCGCCCGGTGCAAAATACCGTGCTTCATCGAAGACGCCATAATTGGGCAGATGGATCTTGTTATAGATGTCTACGATGCGGCCTTCCGCCGCGATGGCGGCCGCGTTGTACAACCGGCCGTCCGGACCGCGGCTGGGAAAGCCGATGATGGCGACAAGCCCCCGGGTTTCCGGCAGAAGCTTGTGAAGTGTTGTAAGCGAATCTTCGATGAACCGGGGCTTGAGAAGCAGATCTTCGGGCGGGTAGCCGGTGAGGGCCAGCTCGGGGAAGGCCAAAATGCCTGCGCCCCTTCTCCGTGCCGAACGCATGCTCCTTCGAATACGATCCGCATTCCCCTGCAGATCCCCCACCGTGGGATTGATCTGGGCCAGGGCCACCCGGAGGGCCGGGTCTGTCAGGCGGGGATCAGCCACCTTTGGTTTGGTCTGACGGCGTCGGGATTTCCTCGATCTTCACCTTGGCGACCCGCTTGCCGTCCATGTCCACGATGGTGAGACGGTAATTGGCCGCCTCAATGGTTTCACCGCCGTGAGGGATTTTCTGCAGTCCGGAAAGGATGAGACCGCCCAGCGTCTCGTAATCTTCGGAAACCGGAAGATCAATATTGTGATCCTCCTTGAGGTCCCGGATGGAGATCTGGGCGTCGGCCACCAACGCACCGCCCCGGGCCCTCTGGACCGGGGACTCGTCATCGTACTCGTCCTTGATCTCGCCCACGAGTTCCTCGATGAGATCTTCGATCGTCACGAGGCCCGCCACCCCCCCGTACTCGTTCATAACGATGGCGATATGGGTTCGCCCGCGCTGCATGACCCGGAGGACCTGGCTGATCTTGATGGAATCCGGAACAAAATAGGCTTTCCGCAGCAGCTCCCGGATATTGGGTTCGCGCTCGCGCTTCTTGGCCAGTTCCGTGAGAAAATCCTTTTGGTAGAGAATGCCCCGGATGTTATTGACGTCCTTCTCATAGACCGGGTATCGGGAGTAGTGTTCTTCGGTCACCAGCTTCAGGATTTCGCTGACTGGCGTGCTGATCTCGATGGCCACCATCTGGGTCGCCGGAACGAGGACCTCCCGGGCCGAGATGTCGGCAAACTCGAAGGCGCTGTGGATGAGCCGCTGTTCCGCTTCCTCGAAGATGCCCTGTTCCGTCCCCTCCTGGATGATCTGTTTGACCTCCTCCTCCGAATAGTGGTGGTACGAGCCCACCGCCGGAACCCCGAAGGGTTTCAGGATGAGATTGGTACAGGCCGCAAGAAAGCTCACGATGTGGGAGGCGATTCTGGACAGGGTGCTGATGATCGGGGATACGGCCAGGGCCACCTTCTCCGGAGCACGGATGGCCAGGGACTTGGGTGCCAGTTCTCCGAGGACCAATGAAAAGAACGTAATGAGCAGGACGACCACGCCGAGGGCCACCGGCTCGGCCAAGGGCTCAAACCAGGGAGCCGGGACCTTGAGGAGGAGGGGTTTCAGTTTCTGAACCGCCGCGGCACCCCCCACTGCTGAGGCCAGAGCTCCGACCAGCGTGACCCCGATCTGGACCGTCGCCAAAAACCGGTCCGGCTCCTTCTTGAGCTGTTCAAGAAGAAGGGCTTTCGGATGACCCTGTTCGGCGAGTTCCCGGATACGCGTCTTCCGGGCTGATACGACGGCGATCTCGCTTCCTGCGAAAAAACCGTTGATCAGAATAAAGACGAAGATCAGAAAAATTTCAAGCCACATGTATATAAGGTAATCAGATTCTACACAGGCTGATAGACGAGTGCAACGACACCCCCCGCCGCGTCACGGGATTATGTTCCGCCTCAGACGACCCCTCTTGAAGCCTTCTCGGCCGCACGGAGGACCCTCTTCAGGGGGACCTTGTGACGGAGTGCGGCTCGGCGGCAGTCCTCGTACTCGGGCATGCGCTGCACCACCCTCCCCTCAAGAAGGCCGAGTTTGGTGCGGACCCGGCCATAAGGGGTCTCGACCCGGACCCATCGACGTTCGAGAATCCGGCGGCTGGTCTCATAGGCTCGAACACCAAAGGTGGTCGTCTCTTTGAGAAGAATGCTCTGGAGATCAGAGACCGACTCGGGAGTCGAGATCACAGACATCCGGACCGCCGGGCGCGACTTCTTCATGATGAGAGGCGTCAGATACACGTCCAGGGCTCCCGCCTCGAGCAGAAGGTTCATGGCGTGTTCGAAGATTCTAGGCTCCATGTCGTCGATATTCGTCTCCAGCACGACCACCGATTCCGTGCGCGACAAGACAGGCCGGCTTCCAATGAACAACCGGAGAACGTTTGGCTGACTCTCGGGATCGCGGGTGCCGGCACCCACGCCGATCCGGAGCAACGTCATCTCGGGAAGCGGACCAAAACTATGGCTGAGCGTGGACAGGATGGC
>QJVM01000140.1 GCA_003235715.1 Nitrospirota bacterium | reverse complement strand
GTGGACCGTACGTGAATGGAAAGAATGCGCAAACCTTCAATGGGAGGTTCGAAGAAACCGATACAGAGAAGAATCGGCGATGCGGATTCTGCGAGTGGCGGAAAAAGGGCACTTAAGAAGGGCGACATTGGCCCTGAAAAAAAAAGAAGTAATGGATAAACCTGGAAGACCAAGACCCAAGGGGATGCAGCGGGCAAGTTCAACCCCTGATGAGGGGAACCGGGCGCGTATTCCTGGAACCCCGAGAGTGGACGGCATTCCGTTTGCACTCGGGCTGCTGCTGACGCTTGTCCTGTTGTTGGGCGCCGCTTCCTCAGCAATGGCGGGTGAATTCTGCAGCGATGCCCCCTATTTCGGGGTGATTGATGGAAATGTTCTGGGCACTGCTCCTGTGCAGATCACAATCGATCAGGATTGCACGTTTCAAAACTGGCCGCAATCCAATCCTTTGACCACAAACATTAACTTTCAAACCAACGACCCTACGATATATCTGATCGTTTTCGACAACATCTGGTACACGGGCAATATGGCCTGTGCCAATATCCCGCACAAGCTCTGGGTGGTAAATTCGCAAGAGGGAACTTTTAGTGGGTCATGCCAGGACATCATGATCCCGGCAGAGACCATCCATAAACAGACGCCCTCAAGCACGGCTACGGTTGGTTTGCCATTTATCTATACGCTCACGATCCCGTCCATGCAGTACCCCTTGGGCGACCCATCCCCCAACGACTTGGGCAGCATCGACGTCAAGGATGACCTGAGCGCTACGGGCGCCGACCTCAGGTTTGTGACCGACGCATTGGGCAATCCCCTGGTCAATGCCTATTACAAGGATACGCTCGCTTCGGTAACGCTATCGATAGAAGGCGACAGTACGGATACCTTTCTTCACTTCACGATTCCCTCTGTCCCCAATATCGAACGAGGGAGACAAATAGTCGTGGAAATGACGGTGATCCTTGATGACACACCGAGGAATGCGCCGGGGACACAGTTCATCAACACGGCCACCTGGCAGTTTTCGAGGTGGATCGACCTTGATGAGGACGGGATCATCGACGCCAACGAATTCTTCAATCCGCTCCCGGGCGAATCGGGTATTTCCGCACCGATGACGATCGTCGCACCCAATCTGGTAGTCAACAAGACAAGTCCGGCGACAGCGCTGAACTTGGGAGACCCAGCATGGTTCACCATCGAAGTCCAGAACAACGGAGGAGGCGATGCCTGGAACACTACCATCACGGACAATATCCCGGTGGGAATGTGCTCCACGGACCCCACGGCGACGCTTTCGGCAAACGTCTATCAGGCCGACCGAACCACTTTGGTCAAGAGTCTGGTTCCGGGCACTGACTATACGCTTTCTCCCGATCCCTATGCCGGGGGGTGTCAGTTCAATCTGACCATGACGGATGCAGCGGGTCCGATCGCGCCCCAGAATTATCTGGTCATCAGCTACCAGACAGCGCTCGACCCGGCCAGTAGTCCCACGAGTCCCATCGACGGCACCGTATTGACCAACGTCGCCGGTGCCACACGATGGTTCAGCGCGGACAGTAGCTATAGCGGACGACGTCAGTTCCTCAGGTCGCTCACCGACGGTACGCCCACCGTCATCGACCATCAGGATAGTCAGACGGTCACAGCCGCCCTTCACGGATACTACTTCGAAAAGACCGTCCAGAACCTGACCAGTCTTGCGAACCCGACCACAACGGCTACTCCGGGTGACACTCTCCGATACCGGCTGCGCGTATTTAATGTGGATCAAACCATCAATACGGTCACGATCCAGGACCCTTTGGACTTGGCCTATTTCGACCCAGCCACGCTCAGTAATGTCAATATCTTGCCTCCCCCGGGGTACAACGCCAGCTGGAGTTTTGACTCCACTTCCGGTGACCTTCAGATCTACGGAGTGCCAGCGATGGACGTAAAGGTCGGGGGGCAACTCGAGGTCACGTTCGACATTACGCTTCGAACGAGCGTTACCGGAAATACGGTCTCCAACCAGGCGACCCTCGAAGCGGCCGGTGGCTTCACCGCTCTCAGCGACAACCCGTATATCAACGGTGTGGCCTCGCCGGATATCGACGGCGACGAAGATCCTACCGACGTGACGATCCAGACGCCCATTGCGCTGTCGAAAACCAATACTCAGCCAACAGCCACGATCGGAGACAGGTTTGAATACTTGATCACTGTTCCGGCAACCCCGACCACCGTACCTCTCTACGACGTCCAGATCCGTGACTCGCTGCCGGACAATGTACGTTTCATTAGTGCGCGGGTGGTCACCGGCGGTGCATGGACGCTCAGCAACATGGGGACAGGAAATGCCCTGATTCTTGAAGACACGAGCGTCGGTATTGATATTCCCGCCAGGTCTCTGACGAACAGCGGTCAGGCGAGATTCGCCGTCATGGTTGAGCTGCTGAACGCGCTCCCGAACCAGAGCAGCGTCAGTTTCAACAATAGCGCGTCATACACCTACAACCGGGCAAACGGTGTCGACAGCACGAAATTGACGGGCGAGACCGTGTTCAGCCCCAATATGACCGTAACCGAACCTCAGCTGACCGCGGCGAAGTCGGTCAGTTTTGTCGTACCTGCAGGCAAACCCGCTTCGGACCCCGCCACGGTGGGTGATGTCATTGAATATGCCATTACGATTCCCAATAGCGGTACTTCCACGGCTTTTGACGTCAACATCGTCGATACCCTGCCGGCGAATGTATCGCTGGTTTTCGGCTCGGCCACGGCTACCATTAGCGGAGTCCCGGTCCCGGGGTTTGTCCTGGACCCGTTTATGCCCTCGGGAACCACGCTGGTCTGGGGCCGCGAGAACGGCGACGGCAACCTCGATATTGCAGCCGCCCAGTCGCTGGTGCTCACCTACCAGGTGACCGTGGTCGATGCCTCTTCTGTCAGTTCCTTCACCAACACCGCCTATGTGGACTGGACCTCACTGGATGACGATTATCCGATCGACCCGGTAGAAAATCCTGCCCCGGGACGTGAGCGGACCGGCGAGGGGTGTCCGAGCACAACCCTGCCCAACGACTACTGCTTTGGTCCGAGCAGTATCACTGTACTCACGGTCGACAACACCTCCCTGATCAAATCGGTCTATACGGATTCCTACGTGGAAGATACGTCCACAGCGCCCCACCGTGTCCGCGTCGGCGACACAGTCACCTACGACCTGACCCTCAACCTGCAGGAATATACGACGCGGAATGTTGCCCTCGAAGACGTCTTGCCTGATGGCATGGAATTACAGAGCTTTTCCATTATCGCCGGTCCGAATTTCAGTTATACCCTGGGGACATGGCCCGGCCCCGGCGATACGGGGACACTTCAGTGGACCTTCGGTGACATCATCAACACGCCGGACGGCACATCAGCCAACGATGCCCTGGTCATCCGCTATGTCGCAGAGGTCGTGACGGATGCACCTCCGGTTGGCGTGATCCATACCCCGTCCATTCCACTCGATAACCAGGCACGGCTTTCCTACACGGGTGGAGACCCGGACGTCTATCCGACTCGTTTGATGTCGGCGGAACAGATTGAAGTGCTTCAACCCCAGATGGAGCCCATCAGTAAGGTCGATCAGGGGACGGGCCGTGCCGGAACCGGTATTGCAACCGACCCGTACCAGGTCAATGTTGCCACTGATGTCATGAACTTCCGGTTGCAGTCATGCAACAACGGGGCCGCCCCGGCCTACAACGTAAGTTTTAGCGATGTGCTGGCGAACCAACTGGATGAGACCAGTATCACTGCGCCCGTGGTTTCGGTTGATGGTGTGGTCCTGGGCGCAGCGGATTACGTCTACACTCCGACCGCAGTACGCGGCGGCACCATGACCATCTTGGTCAATGGCCCGGTAAATCCGGCGGCGTGTGTCACGGTGGACTACGATATCGGGTTTCACACCGATTTTGGTCCCAACCAGACCTGGAATAACAGCGCCATGCTGAACGAGTACGCGTCGCTGCCCGCATCAGGTCGCGTCTATACGACCACAGATACTTCGAGCGTGTGGATGACAAACCAGGTGAGCGTAACGCCGCTGGCGAAGGACTTGCTGTCGCCGGCAGAAGCGACCATTGGCGAGGAGGTGGTCTACGAGATTACGGTCCCGGGCGTGACCATCAGCGCGGCCCTGGACAACGTCGTCGTGAACGAAACCCTGCATGACGCACTTGAATACGTGAGTGCCACGGCCACGCTGAACGGTGTGTCATTGGGCATTCCCCCTGTACAGTCCGGGCAGACCCTGAGCTGGGCTCTGGGCACCATTCCGGCCGGCCAGCAGGTGGTCATCACGCTGACCACCCGCGTGGCAAACAACAGCAGTGCCAATGGGGGGACCAGTTTCACCAACACCGCTTCCTACACCTATACGGATATTCCGGCGGGAGGGGTGACGGACGGGAGCAGTGGTCCGGTGACTCTCGTCGAACCCGACCTCAGCCTTGCCAAGACCGTGAGTCCCGCGGCTCCGCCCAGCGCAGGCGATACCCTGAGCTACACGGTGACCCTGACGGCTGCTTCAGGAGCCAATTATTCCAGCGTGTTTGACGCAGATCTCGTGGACACACTGAGTCTGGGGCTGGCCTACGTGACGGGATCCGCCCGGGTAAGCGGTGTGCCGGTGGAACCCGCAGTGACCGGAGACGGCCTCGCCACGACCCAGACCCTCACCTGGTCCGGAGGCCTCGATGTTCCGGAAGGTACAAGCGCGCCTGTTACGTATGATGTCCGTGTGCTGGGCACGGTGGTGGCTGGTCAGGTTCTGACCAACAACGTGAGCGCCCGCTGGACGAGTCTGGACGACGCGAACGCCTATGAACGTACGGGTTCCGGAATTCCGACGTATAACGACTATTTCACCAGTGCCGTCAGTACCAGCCTGACCGTTTCCGACAACAACAGCCTGACGAAGGAGATCATTGCTGACACTTACGTGGAGGCGCCAAGCACCCTCACGGACAAGGTGTTGCGTATTGGTGACACGGCCACCTATCGTCTGACCTTGAAACTGGGTGAAGGCACGACCTTGAGCGTGGGGGTGGAGGATGTGCTGCCCACGGGAATGGCCTATGACCAGCTGGTAAGCATCAGTCCCTCCTCGGGCAGCAGTACCTTCACGTACTCCGTTCTTTCTGAGCCGTCACCTGGCGACACCAGCCTCGCCTGGAATTTGGGTGACGTCGTCAATACTCCGAGCAACGATAACACCCCCTTCGATGCCCTGGTGATCGAGTACCAAGCCCGAGTGATGCCCGATGCGGGGCTTTCCCATACTCCAACTCTTGCCAACCTGACCAACACCGCGACCCTGAGCTATACGGATGCCGGCGGCAATACTGTGGTTGACCCGGCCCGGCTGGTCTCCAGCGATACGCTGACGTTGTGGCAGCCCGTGATGAGTTCCGTTGCGAAGAGCGACCGGCTGGGTCGTAGTGGCACCCTCGCGGTCCCCCTCAATGTGAATGTGGCCACCGATATCATGCAATTCCGACTGCAGTCGTGCAACAGCGGAGCCGCTCCGGCCTATAACGTCCAGTTTACGGACGTGCTGGCGAGTCAACTGGACGAAAACAGCATCACCGTGCCAGTCATTTCAGTCGCCGGCGTGGCTCTGGGGGTGGGCGATTATCTCTACACTCCTCCGGCTGCACGGGGTGGCGCCATGAGTTTCAACCTCAACAGGCCGATCGGCCCAGGCCAGTGCGTGACGGTCGATTACGATATCGGCTTTCATACCGACTTCGGTCCCAACCAGGTCTGGAACAACAGCGCGACCCTTGATGAATACTGGTCGCTTCCGGCGCAGTCAGGCCAGAGGTACGTGACCACGGGCTCCTCGCAGTTCTACATGACGAACCCGGTGAGTGTGACGCCCCTGTCCAAGGTATTGGTGTCGCCGGTGGAAGCGACCATTGGTGAAGAGGCGCTCTTCGAGATAACAGTCCCGAGCACGGCTATCGGAGCGGCTCTGGACAACGTCTTGGTGAGCGACACGTTACACGACGCTCTGGAGTATGTGAGTGCCACGGCCACGCTCGACGGCGCACCGCTATCCGTCACTCCCACGCAGTCGGGTCAAACCCTGACCTGGGCCCTCGGCACCATACCGGCAGGCCAGCAGGTGGTCATCACGCTGACCACCCGCGTGGCAAACAACAGCAGTGCCAATGGGGGGCTGAGTTTCAGCAACACCGCTTCCTACACCTATACGGACATTCCGCCGGGTTCGGTGACTGACGGCACGAGCAGTCCCCTGACCCTTGTCGAGCCTTTCCTGAGCGTTGCGAAAACCGTGACGAATTTGAACCGGCCCGGGATGGGTCCCCAACCGGGAGATATCCTGCGCTATACCGTGAATCTGACGGCAGCCTCCGGGGCGACCCTTACAGGTGCCTTTGATACCGACCTTATCGATAGTCTGAGTCCGGGGTTGGTCTATGTGACGGGCACCGCACGGATCGGCGGCCTGGCCGTTGAGCCGTCTGTGACGGGAGACGGGAGCACGACGCCCCAGACCCTGACCTGGACCAGTGCGGTCGATGTGCCCGAGGCCGCAAGTGTGCCTGCCGTCTATGACGTGCGGGTGCTTGATACCGTGGTAGCCGGTCAGGTTCTGTCCAACAGCGTGACGGTCCTGTGGACCGGCCTCGACGGACCCAGCAGCTATGAACGGACAGGCGCGGACGGCATCGGAGGGCTCAATGATTACGTGGTCATGGCCGCCGCCCCCCCGCTGACGGTACCCATTCCGGCCCTGACATTTCAGAAGAGCGTGGACCAACCGGTTGCGAACCCGGGTGACCGCCTGCGCTATACCCTGGTTATTCAGAACCCTACACCGACTCGGGTCGATAACTTCATATTGATCGACCAAATCGAGCGGCTGAACGCGACTCTCGGTTTCCAACCCGGTTCAATCACGAATGTCTCCATTCCCGCAGGGGCCAGCTCTGCGATTAGCGCGGACACACTCAACGTCACAGGGTTGAATATCGGGCCGAACGAAACCTTGACGGTTGTCTTCGAGGCCCTGCTGGCGACGAATCTCAGAAGTGCCAGCGTCGTATTGAACCAGGCAGAACTGCAAGGTCCGTGGCCGACGCCGATCCTGAGCGATGACCCTGCCCTGCCCGGGCGGGAGGACCCGACACGAACGGTGATTCCGGCCAACGGCGTGGTCTACGACGCAGTGTCGCGTGCACCGCTGCAAGGGGTGACGCTCACGTTGGAGCTCGCCTCCACGGGTAACGCCCTGCCTGCGAGTTGTTTCATTGACCCGTCCCAGCAGAACCAGGTGACGTCGGCGGATGGCACCTATAAGTTTGACCCACAGTTCGACCCGACGAACTGTCCAGACGGCGAGGACTATCTCATCGCGGTCACCGGCGTGCCCGGCGGGTATGTGGCGGGCCCGTCGCTGGTCATTCCGCCAAGCAGCGGCGCGACCACGTCAGCCTATTCGGTTGCTCTATGTCCCGCAGACGCTCTTCCAACGGCTGAATGCGAGGCTCAGGTTTCTCCGACTGCGCCCACGGGCTCTGCTACCACCTACTATCTGCACCTTACGCTCGGTTCAGGGGCCAACCAGATATACAACAACCACATCCCGGTAGATCCGTATGTGGAGGAGAAGGTCTCCATTTCGAAGACGACCTCCCTGGTTAACGTCAGTCGCGGGCAGCTCGTCCCCTACACGATCACCGTCAAGAACACCTTGCGCAGCCCGCTACCGCCGCTGGGGGTCATCGATACGATACCGGCCGGATTCAAGTACGTGGAAGGTTCCAGCCGGGTGGACGATATGCCCCAGGAACCCGTGGTTTCCGGCCGTCGATTGGAATGGAACGACCTGTCGGTTGGCTATAACGAACCGCATACCATCCGGATGGTGCTGGTGGTGGGATCCGGCGTCTCAGAAGGGGAGTACGTCAATCAGGCCCAGGTGTTCGATACCCAGACCGGGGGCCCGTTCTCCGAAGTGGCGACGGCCACGGTGCGGGCTGTCCCGGATGCAACCTTTGACTGTACCGACGTGATCGGAAAGGTTTTCGACGACCGGAATCTGAACGGGTATCAGGATACCGGCGAGACCGGGCTGTCCATGGTCCGGGTGGTGACCGCCCGGGGTCTTATCGCCACAACAGACGAATACGGGCGCTTCCATATTACCTGTGCGCTGACCCCGGACGCGGACCGCGGCAGCAACTTCATCCTCAAACTCGACGACCGCACCCTGCCCACCGGTTACCGAATGACCACGGAAAATCCGCGCGTCCAAAGGGCGACCCGGGGAAAGATGCTCCGTTTCAACTTCGGGGCCACCATCCATCGGGTGGTCCGGCTGGATATCGCTGACGGCGTCTTCGAGACGGACACCACGGAACTGAGGATTCAGTGGGCGCCTCGGATCGACCGGCTTCTTGAAGAATTGAGAAAGGGACCGTCCGTCCTGCGTCTGTCCTATCTCGGGGATGTCGAACGTGAGGGGCTGGTTCAGGAACGTCTCGAAGCGTTGAAGAGGGAAATCACCGAACGGTGGGAAAAGTCTGAGGGCGGCTACCGCCTGGCCATTGAAACCGAAATCTTCTGGCGACGCGGTGCGTCGCCCGCGGGCCCGTGACGTGCGACTCATGGAAGATTACAAAAAAGCGAGTCCCTGGATGAGAACGCTGCTGAGGCACGTTATGGCTCTCCTCAGCCTCTATGCTTTCACGATGAGCGGCGCCCGGGAGGTGTTCGCCATTGAAGAACAGGCACGGGAAACCGTCGGGCCCGGAGACGCGGCCGAGAGGCACCTGCCTGCAGACGAAGCGTTGACCCCATGGGTCCATGACCCCGCCATTTTTGAAAAGGATGAGGGAGACCGGACGGAGCTTCGGCAAGTGGTTGAAAACGAAGTCCATACCATCAAACTCAATAATCTTGTGCCACCCATTCATTTCGGGCTGGGGAAAATTGAGATTACCGAAGACTACCTTGAGATGCTTCGAGAGGTCTTCGACCGCATGCGAGATCGGACTAACGTACGACTCCATTTCGTGGGGCATGCGGATAACCTGCCGTTACGGGGTGAATTGATCGAATTGTACGGCGACAATGTGGGACTTTCGCGTGAACGGGCAGGAACGGTCGCGGAATTCTGTCAGCACGCTCTGGATCTCCCATCCGATGCGATCTCGTACGAAGGGTTGGGGGACAGCCAACCCCTGGCCGACAATGGCACGGAAGAGGGCCGACGACTGAACCGCCGAGTCGAAGTGGAGGTGTGGTACGACGAAATCAGTCAGAAGCTTGTAGAGAAGGAAGTCGTCGTTCCCCGCGATGCGAAACGCATCAAGGTTTGCCGAACCGAAACCGTCTGCAAATTGCGCTACAAGAACGGGCAGTCCCATCGTGCACGGGTCAAGAACATGATTTCCCCCCTTCGTTACGACAAAGGAATGCTGAGCGTGCCCGAGGAATTTCTCGAGCAGGTCAGGCAGGCGGTAGGGAATCTCAAAGGCAAACCCAATCTTGTCATCAGGTTTATCGGCTACACGGATAATGTTCCCCTGACGGGAAGGGACGAACGGATCTACGGGGACCCGGTCGGCCTGAGCAAGGCCGTGGCCCGGCGGGTGGCCCTGGCGGTTCAGGACGACCTGGGCCTGCCCAATGCCGCCATCGATACAGATGGCCGAGGGGCCTCACAGCCGGTAACCTCCAACGACACAGAACAGGGAAGGGCTTTGAACCGGCGCGTGGAGATAGAGTTCTGGCACGATGATCCGCTTCAGGATCTTCCGGACGAGCCCCAGCTGTGTCCGGATGCTGCCGGTGCCGAAACCGTGACACGGGTATACGATTCCCCGTCGGGCGGTATCGATCCCATTCTGTTCAAGGACGGAAAGCCTGTAATCCCGGTCGATTACGCAGGACATTTGAGGCGCATTATGGACGAGATTCGTGACCGAACCCGAGTGCGCCTGCGCTTTGTGGGCTATACGGGAAACAAGCGTCTTGATCGGCGCACCGCGGCGGTCTATGGAGATGATATCGGATTATCCATGGCACGCGCGCGCCGCACCATGATGGTCCTGAACGAGGAGATGGGGCTGACGGACGGGCAGGCTGAATTCGATGGGCACGGGTATGTTCAATCGGATGATGTGGTGAACTCGGGATTCGTCGATTCCGACACGTCGAAAGTCACGGTGCAGGTGGTCTACGATGATCTCATTCTCCGAGACGATTACGAGGGTGTGGAGATCACTCCCTTGAAGCGCGAGGTGGTCCCCCTTGATCCCTTTGCCTTGAATCTCATGCGCATTACCGTGGACGGGATACCGGTCGATGACCCGGGAAAATGCAGTTCCGACGTTCAGCGCTGTACCGACGTCGCCCTTGATAAGGCGCAGATCCAGTTCAAGTATGACAGCCTGAAGATTGAACCGCGATTGAACGTGACCGCCTGGCCCGTCACCATTGCTTACCAGGATGTGGCGGAGACGGCCTTTGCCGAAAACATGGTGCATTTCCGCCTTTATACCAACTATAGGAATTTCATTAGACGGGCCGAGGTCAGAGTATTCGAGGAATCGCAATCGGTCCAGGATACGCCGATGGCCGTTGTTGAGATGGATGCCGATGGGGCCGCCCAATGGCAGGCGGACGACGAGGTCTTCAGGGCGCCGGTTCGCAAGCTGAAATATCTGGTACGGGTCTATGACGGTCAGGGGCTCTTCGACGAGACGACGCCCCAACCTTTATGGGTCGCGGACCAGGTCGACCCTGCGAATGACGAGGCGGACCTCCATAAGGAACTGCTGGTCGGTTACGGCGAGAGTCGCCTGGCTCGTCAGCATATCCCGCTTCACGGCGGTACCGTACAGGTCCAGGGCTCTGCGATACCGGACGGGCACGGGGTCTGGCTTGCCGGGCATTCCGTCCCGGTGAGCACGGAACGCCGTTTCGTGGCAGAAGAAATCCTGCCGGAGGGCATGCATACCGTAGAAGTGGCGGTTCTTGACCGATATGGAAACGGTGAGCTGTTTCTGCGTGACCTATCGCTGAAGAGAAGTGACTGGTTCACTGTGGGCATCGCGGACCTGACCGTATCTGGCAACAAGACCAACGGCCCGGCGAAACTTCTGGCCGAAGACAAACCGCAGTACAGTGATGATTTCAGCGTTCAGGGAAGATTGGCGTTTTATACGGACGGCAAGTTCGAGAACGGATGGTCTCTGACGGCAAGGGCGGATACGGAGGAAGGCCCGCTGGACGAAATCTTCTCCAACTTTATGGACAAGACCCCCAATGCGCTGTTCCGCCGTATGGACCCGGACCAGCATTACCCGACCTTCGGAGATGACAGTACGGTCACCGACAATGCACCCACGAGCGGAAAGTTCTACGCGAAGATGGAAAAAGAAAACACTTACGCCCTCTGGGGTAACTTCAATGTCGGGTATGTGGATAATGACCTGGCACACATCGATCGCGGACTGTACGGCTTGAACCTGCATTATCAGCCGCTGGGTACCACCAGTTTCGGCGAACCACGCCTGATGGTCGACGGGTTCGGTGCTGACCCGGGGACCATAGCGGGGCGGGACGAGTTACGGGGTACGGGAGGGTCACTCTATTTTCTGAGGCGCCAGGACATCCTCGAAGGTTCAGAGCGGCTGCGGATTGAGGTCCGTGACAAGGATTCCGGGATCGTTCTGGCGGTCAAGAACCTGGCGCCGGCCCTCGATTACGACATCGATTATCTGCAGGGCCGCATCCTGCTGACACAGCCCCTGTCCGCGACAGCAGACGATGGTCTTCTGGTCAGCAGTGAATCCGTGAACGGAAATCCGGTCTATCTGGTGGTGCGTTACGAATTTACACCAGGGTTCGAAGATCCGGACATCGTTGCCCTGGGCGGCCGGATTCACTACTGGCTCAATGACTACGTGAAGGTCGGCATGACCGGCAGCCGGGAGGAAGATTCCGATATCGAAAACAGTCTGGCCGGCGCGGATATAACCCTGAGAAGGTCGGCCGCGTCCTGGATAAAGCTCGAAGCGAGCCATACGAAGGGTCCGGGGGCCCCGACGGCGAATTCCATCGACGGCGGTTTCAACTTCAGCCCCTCCGGTACTCTTGACCCTGATGCCGAGGCTTCGGCCTATCGCGTAGATGCCAGCCTGGGCCTTGCTGACTTCTTTACCAACGGGCGTGGGAAGTTTAGCGTCTACCTGCAGGATATCGAGGCGGGCTACTCGGCTCCCGGGGTGGCCACGGCCAGGGACGTGACCCAATACGGGGGAAATGTGGAACTGCCTGTGACCGACCGCCTGAGCGCACGGGTAAAGGTTGATAAGCAGGACGAACGGGAAGGTCTGGAGACCGAAAGCGGAGAGGTAAACCTCGACTACCAGATGGGTGAGCATTGGACCCTTGGTTCAGGTGTACGCCACGAGAACCGGGAGGACCACTCACCGGTCGTACCGGAAAGTCAGGAAGAGGGTCGCCGGACGGATGGAGTGGTCAGGCTGCAGTATGATTCCCGCTCGAGATGGACGACCTATACCTATGCTCAGGAAACGATTCAGTCGAGCGGTAACCAGGAGGACAACGGCCGCGTGGGCGCGGGCGGCAGCTTCCGGGTAACCGATCGGTTTAATGTTGCCGGTGAGGTCTCCGGAGGAGACCTTGGCGCGGCCGGGAAGCTCGGGGCCGAGTATCTCTATTCCGACCGAACGACGCTCTACCTGAACTATTCTCTCGAGAACGATCGTACAGACAACGGGCTTCGCGCCAGGAAAGGGAATATGGCCTCCGGGTTTCGTACGCGTTACTCCGACAGTGCGAGCGTCTATCTGGAGGAGAGCTACACTCATGGTGACGTACCGACCGGACTGGTGCATTCCACTGGCGTGGAACTGGCCCCCACCGACCGTCTCAACCTGGGGGGCAATCTCGAAGCGGGCACGCTCAAGGATCCCCGCACCCGGGCCGAGGTCAAAAGGACGGCGGCCGGTGTGAGCGTGGGCTATGGCTTCGAGAAACTGAAGGTTTCCAGTGCCCTGGAGTATCGCCGGGACGACTCCGAGCAACCCGCTACGGGCTCCGCCCGTCGGACCACGTGGTTGGTCAAGAACAACCTCAAATACCAGTTATCGCCCGATTGGCGGCTCATCGGGAAGTTCAATTATGCCCACAGCGACAGTTCGCAGGGGGAGTTCTTTGACGGTGAATACACCGAGGGGGTCCTGGGCTGCGCCTATCGTCCCGTCAAGAATGACCGTGTCAATGCCCTGCTCAAATACACCTATTTCTACAATGTTCCCACGGTCGAACAGGTGAGCGTTGCCAATTCGGCCTATGGCGATATTCAGCGCAGTCACATCGGGGCGGTTGATGTCATGTATGACCTGACGGAGCGTTGGACTATCGGGGGCAAGTATGCCTATCGGTACGGCCAGGTCAGCCAGGATCGGGTCGACCGGGAATTCTTCACCAGCCGGGCCCACCTGATGGTGCTCCGCGCCGATTGGCATATCGTACACCGCTGGGATGCCCTGGTGGAGGGGCGAGCCCTCGACCTGCCTGACGCAAAGGACCGCCTTGGTGGAATGCTGGTGGGTCTCTACCGGCATATGGGGAATTACATCAAGCTGGGGGTGGGATATAACTTCAGTCGATTCTCAGACGACTTGACGGACCTGGACTACGACCACCAGGGCCTTTTCGTCAATATCATCGGGAAGTATTAGTAAGAGGAACTTCATGGCATTGAGCCGAAAAAGGCGAGATATGAACTTCGGAGATATGAGGTGATCAATATGTACTGGCAAAGACTGGTCATGGCAGGGATTTCGGTGCTCGTCCTGAATGTTGCCGCCTATGGCGAGGAAATCTCCAGGGAACAGATTAAGGGTTTGGATGAGCAGGTTCAGGAAATCAAGAGTGATGTACTCGGCATTGCGGCGGAACTGAACCAACTCGAGGAGAAGCTGTTGTTTCCGTCGAATACGCAGGTGGCGGTGTTCGTATCACTGGCCCGTGGCGAGGACTTTCGGCTTGACTCGCTTGAGCTTCGTTTGGACGGAAATCCGGTAGCTCATCATCTCTATACCTTTAAGGAACTGGAGGCTCTGCAGAAGGGGGGCGTTCAGCGCATCTACACCGGCAATATCCGTTCGGGGGAGCATGCGCTCCAGGTCTTGATGATGGGCAAATCCGTGAACGGCGATGATTTTCAGAAAACAGAAGACTTTACGGTCCGTAAGGATGTGGGGCCCAAGATAGTGGATGTCTCTCTGGCGGCGCAGGATATCACGTTGAATGACAGGTAGATCATGAAAAGGTTTTTTGGAGCTTGGATTCTTGTCTTGTTTTCGGCGCTCTCGGCAAAGGCCGTCACGACCGCGCCGGAGGACCTGAAGGATCCGTACTTCGGTGAGGCTCTCTATTACGCACTTCAGGGAGACTGGTTCGATGCCATTGCCAGGCTTGATACCGAACTCGCGCAGCATCACGGTGTCGACGAACCCGAACGAGACTCGCTTCATTATCACGTCAATCAGGCGGAGTTTGACGTCGGTGATTTCGAGCTTGCGTACCGGATGCATCGGCGGGCCGGACGCGCCATCACGGCGGTCATAGAGGGCAACGTCGAGGAGACCGTGCGCAATGAGGCGGTGTTCAGACTGGCACGGATCTATTTTCAGAAAGACCAGCCAAGCAATGCGCAATATGCGATAGAACGTATCCATGGAAGCGTCCCACAAGAGATTCAGCATGACCTGGATTCCCTCCGCGGCCAGATTTTCATGGCGAACGGCCGTTTTAGTGAAGCCGCTCGGGTTTTGGGCGAACTTCTGGACGCAAAGGACCTTCAGGGCTTTGCGACCTATAACCTGGGGATTGCCTTGATCAAGGACGGGCAAGAGGTTCAGGGACGCCAGTATCTTGACCGTGCGGGACAGACCGACGGCCCTGAGGTCCTTACGCAGGCCATCACGGACAAGGCAAACCTTGTCCTGGGTTCCAAACTCCTGGAGGAAAAGAAGTATGAGGAGGCCAAGGGAGTGCTGGATCGAGTGCGTTTGAGCGGGCCGTTTTCCAACCGGGCCTTGCTGGCTTCGGGATGGGCCGACGCCTTTCAGGGACGTTTTGACCGGGCATTGGTGCCCTGGAGCATCCTCGTGAAGCGAGAGGTGACGGATGCCTCGGTGCAGGAAGCCATGCTTGCCGTTCCCTACGCCTATGGCAGGCTGAGTGTCTATAGCAAGGCCGCGGTGATGTATGGCCATGCCCTGGAGAATTTTGACAGGGAGGTCGAGAAGCTGGGGGCCTCCATCGAGAGTATCCATGAGGGCCACTTTCTCAAAGCCCTGGTACGAGAGGAACTGAAGCAGGATGCCGAGTGGGTCGTCAAGCTGCGGCGGCTGCCCCGGACGCCGGAGACCTATTACCTGCTCGACTTGCTGGCCTCCCACGATTTTCAGGAGTCTTTGAAGAACTACCTTGATCTTGAACAGTTGCGTAAGAAATTGGAGACCTGGGAAGGTGATCTGAACGCCTTCGAGGAAATCATCGATCAACGCCGGGCATATTACCAACCCTTGCTTCCGGGCATTGACCACGAATTCCGGCGCCTCGACTCGCAAATGCGGCTGCGTCTGGAGCAGCGGGACCGTATCGAGCAACGGCTTCAGGCTATGCTCGTGGTCCCGAGACCCGATTACCTGGCCACGGCGACCGAGCGCATCATCAGCGAACAGATTGCGTCTCTGGAAGGGCAGTTCACCCGTCAGGGTACGCCTTTGCCGGAAGACGTGGGGAGACGTATCGAACGTTTACGGGGAGTGCTGCATTGGAATATCTATACGGCCTATGACCATCGTTTCACTGAGGCCCACAAGCACCTTCGGGAACTCAACCGGGAAATAGCGATATTGCGGGAACGCTATGACTCGTTCGTGCGTACTCGACAGGCCGCCACCCAAAGCTACGAAGGTTTCGAGGACGTGATTCGTCAGCAGAGGTTGCTGATCGGACAGACTCGGGAGAGGGTAGGGAGCCTGATGGAATATCAGGGGCACATGCTGGAAGGCATGGCGATCAATGAACTCACGCTACGCCGGGAGCGGCTGGAAGAGTTCAGACTGAAAGCGCGCTTTGCCATGGCGGACAGTTATGACCGCGCGACCAGAGCCCAGATGAGGGTAGGAGGCAGTCCGTGAGGCGAATATCCCTTTTCCCCTGGGCCGTTTCCATGGTTCTGGTCGCCTGTTCCTCGACCAACCACCCGGACACGATTGCCAAGCTGCGTTACATGGACGTGGGGATCGAGGAAGAGCAAATCGATGACGGTCTTGAGAAGGCGATGTCCAGTTACGAGCGCTTTGTGGAGGAACATCCGGACTCCGGCCTGACGCCTGAGGCCATTCGACGCCTGGCCGACCTGAAGCTCGAGAAGGAATACGGCACCCTGACCCCTGGGGTGGGTTCGGTACAAAGTCCCCAGGAACTTACGGAAGCGGAGGGAACGGCACGGCCAGGACATCCGGCTCCTGCGATATCGCCGTCCGATGAAACCATGACAGGCATGACCGCTCAGGACGGGCCGGGGGCGGACCCTGGAGGGAGGACAACGCAGTGGTCAGAAGTGGACCCAGGAGGCCCGGCGTTCGAGGAGCATACCGCGGTTGCGAATGACCTGGAAAAGCCTGGTACTCGGGAAGCCATCACGCTCTATAAGAAGCTCCTCGCCGATTATCCCCAATACGCGAGTAACGACCAGGTCCTGTACCAGATGTCCCGGGCATACGAGGAAATGGGATTGAATGAGGAGGCCATGCAGGTGATGGACCAAATGGTCCGGGATACTCCTGATTCGCGATACTTTGACGAAGTACAGTTCCGGCGTGCCGAATACTTCTTTGTACACAGGCGCTACCTCGACGCCGAGGAGGCCTATACAAGCATTGTGAACATAGGGGTTCGTTCGTCCTTCTACGAACTCGCGCTGTACAAACTGGGTTGGACGTATTACAAACAGGAACTCTACGAAAACGCTCTGGACCGATTCGTTGCTTTAATGGACCACAAAGTATCGGTCGGATACGATTTCGACCAGACGGAAGATGAACAGGAAAGAAAACGGACGGATGACACCCTCCGCATCATCAGTTTGAGTTTTTCCAATCTGGGCGGTTCCAGTTCGGTCGTGGAATACTTCTCGCTCCACGGGAAGCGCATGTATGAAGACAGGGTATACGGAAACCTTGCTGAATTCTACTTTGACAAACGACGTTACGCAGATGCCGCAGCGACCTATAACGCCTTCGTCGATCGGAATCCATCCCACAGGATGGCTCCCATATTTCATATGAGGGTCATTGACATTCACGCCGCGGGCGGATTCCCGAGTCTGGTGCTCGATTCCAAGAAGAAGTTCGCTACGACCTATGGTTTGAAGGCTGACTACTGGAACCATTTTGAATCGGGGGACCGTCCTGAAGTTCTGGATCTGCTGAAGACCAATCTGAGCGACCTGGCGAATCATTACCATGCCTGTTATCAGGATCCGAATCAGACGGAGGACAAACAGGCTAATTTTGAGGAGGCCGCGCATTGGTACCGGGAGTTCCTGGCGTCGTTTCCTGAGGATAACGAAGCGCCCACCATCAATTACCAGTTGGCCGGACTGCTGCTTGAAAACGGGGCATTCGGCCCGGCGGCCGTTGAATTTGAGAAAACGGCCTATAGCTATCCGACCCTCGACAAGGCCTCCGAGGCCGGCTTGGCCGCCGTTTCCGCCTATCGGGAACAGCTTATTACCGTGGCCCCTGTAGAGCAGGATGCGGCCAGATGGGATGTTATCCGCAGTTCCCTGAAGTTTGCGGATACCTTTCCGGAACACGAAAAAGCGGCCATTGTCCTGGGCGCTGCCTCGGATGATCTTTACGGGATCAAGGAATATGAACGGGCCCTGGAGGCCGCAACGAAACTCCTGAAGGTCTTTCCTGAAACCGATGTCGGCGTGCTTCGATCGGCATGGCTGGTTGTTGGGCACTCCTCGTATGAGTTGATGCGATACCAGGAGGCGGAAGACGCCTATATCAATCTCCTGGCGTTGATGCCCGAGGAGGACGAAAATCGTAACGCGCTTTATGACAACCTTGCGGCATCTATCTACAAACAGGGAGAAGAGGCGGTGGCCAGTGGGGACCAGCGTATGGCTGCGGACCACTTTCTGCGGGTAGCGCGTCTGGCACCCACTTCAAAGATTCGTCCGAATGCCGAATATGACGCCGCCGCGGCTTTGATTCAACTTAAGGATTGGGAGACGGCCGGGTCCGTGCTGCTGGGCTTCCGGGCCAACTTCCCGGATAACCCGCTGCAGGCCGAGGTAACCAAAAAGATCGCCTATGTCTACAAGGAGAACGAACAGTTCTCACTGGCGGCCAGCGAGTACGAACGCATCGAGACGGAATCTCAGGATGATGAAGTTCGACGGGAAGCCCTCCTCTTTGCAGCGGAATTATACGAAAAGGACGGAGACAGCGATAGGGCGCTCGAGGTATACCGGCGTTATGTCAGCTATTTCCCTCAGCCGGTGGAATTCAACGTGGAGACGCGCAACAAGATTGCCGAGATTCTGAAAACGAAGAATGAATACGAGTCCTATTTGCAGGAACTCGAAACCATTGTCTCCATTGATGCCGACGCAGGAAACGCCCGGACCCCCCGGACTCGTTATCTTGGTGCTCGGGCTGCATTGGTTCTGGCCCAGCGTGACTACGAGGCCTTTCTGGACGTCAGGCTGATAGAACCCTTTGAGGAAAACCTGCGAAAGAAGCGGGAACTGATGAAGACGGCCACGGAGCGCTTCAGCGAACTGCTGGATTATGAGATTGGGGAAACCACGGCCGCGGGGACCTTCTACCTGGCCGAGATCTATGCCCACTTCAGCGAAGCCCTGATGACGTCGGCCCGGCCGGAAGGGTTGAGTCCCATGGAACGGGAACAGTACGAACTGGCGATAGAAGAGCAGGCTTACCCGTTCGAAGAAAAGGCGATTCAGGTCCACGAGAGTAACCTGGCCCTGATATCCCAGGGCATATACAACGAATGGATACAGAAGAGCCTCGAAAAATTGGCCATATTCGTACCCGCGCGTTATGACAAGCAGGAAGAAGGCAGCGGTATAGTCGATTCACTGGAAACGTATATTTTCGAAATCGACCGGCCGTTCCCTTCGGAGACTGAAGTCGCCGAGTCCTCGGAAGGGTCTAAAGACACGACAGAGGCTGGCCCGACCGCAGAAGCTTCCGGGACCGGTGAAACAGCGATCGTCGAGTCCACAGCGGCACCCGAACCCGAAAAATCTGAGCCTGCGGGCACCGCGGAAGAACCGAAGGGTGTTACGGAAGCGTCGGAACCTGAGACTGTTCCAGCCGAAGAGGCGGCTGAGGTCATTGAAGCTGAGACCGTGGAGTCCGCGGTAGAACCTGAACCTGTGGAGTCTGAACCTGCGGAAACCGTGGAGGAACCGAAGGTTGTTACGGAAGCGGCGGAACGTGAGGCTACTCAGGCGGAAGAGGCCGCTGCAGTCAGTGCGGCTGAGACCGCGGAGTCCGCGGTAGAACCTGAACCTGCGGAGTCTGAAGCTGCTGGAACCGTGGAGGAACCGAAGGTCGTAACCGATGTCGCAGAACCTGAGCCTGTTCCGGCGACAGACGCGGCTGCAGTCAGTGAGGCTGAGACCGCGGAGTCCGCGGTAAAACCTGAACCTGCGGAATCTGAACCTGTGGGAACCGTGGAGGAACCGAAGGTCGTTACGGATGCGGCAGAACCTGAGCCTGTTCCAGCGGAAGAAGCGGCTACGGTCAGCGAAGCGGAGACCGTGGAGTCAGCGGTAGAACCTGAGACTGCGGAGTCTGAACCTGCGGGCATCACGGAGGAACCGAAGGTTGTTACCGATGCGGCAGAACCTGAGGCTACGCAGGTGGAAGAGGCGAGTGTCTTCAGCGAGGTCGAAGCCGTGGAATCCGCAATAGAGGTGCAGGTGGAAACACCCTCCGTGATAACAGACGAGGCGGCTGGGAGGTAAGAAATGTACGGCAGACTGGCATTAATTTGGAGAAGTTCCAAACCCGGAATGTTGGTAGGACTTGTCCTTCTTTCCATCGCATTTCTGGGAGCCGCCGGCTGTGCGACGGATGGAGCAGGCAACGCTCGGCTTAATGAAGAAACATCCTCAAAGGTAGAGGCGCCGGGTCCCAATGAACCCCTTGAGGCGAAGGAACCGTCCATATCGAAATTGGGGGATGGTCGCGAAGGTTTTGTCATTACGGAGACTTCTGCCATGGATGAGAATGCACGCAGTAACTTCGCTCTTGCCGTGGCCATGCTGGAGGAGGAGAACTATGGCCAGGCCATCGAACTTCTCCAGGAGGTCGTAGAGCAATCGCCGGGCGTCACGGCTCCCTATATTGACCTGGCCATTGCCTATCAGCGCATCGGTGACCTGGAACAAGCAGAGGGCCAGCTCAATACCGCACTGAACCTGGTTCCTGATCATCCAGTGGCCTGCAATGAATATGGATTGTTGTACCGCAGGACCGGACGGTTTGCAGAGGCAAGGACCATTCATGAGAAGTCGCTTGCGAGCTTTCCGGAATACTATCCAGCTCATAAGAATCTGGCCATCCTCTGCGACCTGTACCTGAACGATCTGTCATGCGCGCTTGAACATTACGAAATCTATAGCAAGGCCAAACCGGATGATGAAAAGGTCAAATTGTGGATTGCGGATTTGCGTGCCCGGGTGGCCCAGGATTAGGGAGGAAGGACCATGTATAAAAGGATAGCCCTCTGCATATGCATAGTTCTGTTTGCGACAGGGGTGGTATTCGCCGAGGACTTAAAGGAGGACGAATCCTCCTCCGCCAAGGAACTGTCCGGTATGTCCATCGTGGGTAACGATGAAGCGCCCAAGTCACTCTACATCGTTCCCTGGAAGAGCTCGGATCTCGGTGCCGAAACCAGCCTGGACATCACGTTTAACGAGGACGACAGGCCGGTGGACAGGGACGTATTCAAACGGAAGATTGAATTCTATGAAATCACCACCAGGCAATAAGGTTGGTGGTCTTGTTTGTGAGAAAGGAGGAAGGTGATGGGTTTCTATTCGATAGTGGCGTTCTTTCAGAAGGGTGGATTGTTTATGTATCCCATCCTGATCGTATTCGCCATCGGCATAGCCATCTCGGTCGAGCGCTGGCTTCAGCTGAATCGTATCCAGGGCGCAAATCAAAAGATGTGGGATTTGCTGCAGCCGGTGCTGGTCAAGGGAGAATTCGATAAGGCCCGGGAAATGGCCAATGAGGACCAATCCAGCATGGCACAGATGCTGGGGATGGGATTGGCACGGCAGGGGGCGGTGCGGCGTCGTGAAGACATCGAAATCGTTATGGAAGAGAGCATGATGGAGATCATCCCGCAGTTGGAGAAGCGAACTCCGTACGTCGCCCTGCTTTCCAATATCGCCACGCTGCTCGGACTTCTCGGGACCATCATGGGGCTCATCGAAGCCTTTACGGCCGTGGCCAATGCCAACCCGGCCGAGAAGGCCGACCTGCTTTCGGCCAGCATTTCCGTGGCCATGAACACGACCGCGTTCGGACTGATGGCCGCGATTCCGCTCCTCCTGTTCCATGCCAAGCTGACCTCGACCACCGGCCATATCGTGGACAGCCTGGAGATGGCTTCCGTAAAGGCCCTGAACAGCATTTCCGATTTTACCAAGCGCCAGTTCGATAAGGGCGAATTATGAACAGACGATACCACATCAAGAGGCGGGATAAGGAAACCCCCGCATTGGACATCACGACTTTTCTCAATCTAATGGTGGTGCTCATTCCCTTTCTGCTCATCAGCGCCGTATTTTCACGGGTGGCAATCATGGAGTTGAGCGTCCCAACGAGCGCCGGAGGCGCGGCGTCCAATAAGCCGAACCTGGCTATTGAGGTGATCGTCCGGAAGGCCGGGCTCGAGATTGCCAATGGCCTGTCGGTGGAGGCGGCCTTTCCGAAGAAGAACGACCAATATGATATCGAAACCCTGCAGGCCATCCTGATGCGCCTCAAAGCCCGTTATCCGAAGAAAGAGGACGCTACGGTATTGATGGAGCCGGATATTGCGTATGACCACCTCATTCAGATCATGGACGCGGTAAGGGGCGCAGAACTTGAAACCGAGGGAAGCGACGAGATGCAGAAGATGGTTCTCTTTCCCAGCATATCCATAGGAGACGCACCATGAGAGAAAGCCGACGTATCAGACGAATGGGGCGAAACAAGAAGAAGGTCACGGGATTAAACCTGACGGCTCTGATGGACGTGTTCACCATACTCGTGTTCTTTCTTCTCTTCCACTCCGCGGGAGGTGATGTTCTGGAGGCTCCCCGGGAGATCAAACTGCCGGATTCAGCGGTCGAAACCAAGCCAAGGGAGACCGTGGTGATCATGGTCAGCCCGGAGGTGGTTCTCGTCCAGGGCGAGGCGGTGGTCAGCACCTCGAGACTGCTCGAGGAAAGGAACACCATGGTTCAGGAAGTGACCGAACGCCTTAAACATCTGGAACGCAATATTATCGGGATCAGTACAAAGACCATTGCCGGGAGTAAGGAAATTACCCTGCTGGCGGATAAAACGATCCCGTTCAAAGTGCTGAAAAAAATCATGTCAACCTGTACCGCTTCTGGATACGGACGGATTTCGCTCGCTGTTATTCAGAAGACGGCCCAGAGTTAGTGGGGATGCCGTGAATACGTCCATATTGGAAGAGGAATTAGCACCGCTGAACGCCCGGATCGGGCAGGTCCGGCAAAGGCAGGAAGACCTTGAACGGCAGTTGCATGCCGTCGAGGAAGAGTTGGAGGCCTTTGCCGCGGACAGGCAACGGTTTGCTGCACTGCAGGAGGTCTGCGCGGCGCTGGAGAAGCTGGCCAGCCTGGAAGCGGAAGCTCTCTTTTGGGATGGAATCGAGGACCCGGGAGAGGCCGCCGGACATGTGGAACGTTCGAGGAGCCGGATAATCACCTTTGAAAGGGAACTCAGCGGTATCCTTGAAGCCCAGGCGACTCTCCAGAAGCGGGTGAATCATTGTCGCGATGAACTGAGCATCCTCTACGAAGAGGTCCGTGATGCATACGACCGGGAGGAACGGCGCAAGGAAGAGTACATCGTGGAGAGAGAAGCCTCGCCCGTTCCGTATCGTGAAATGCTCATGCCTTGGACGAAGGAGGGTGAGAGTGAAAGGCACTTTCGCTACGCCGTCCTTCTGGCGCTCCTGCTATGCCTCGTAATCGGTATTCCGATTTCTCTGGTGAACATCCCCATACCGGATCATTCGGTGGCCGTGGTTGAAATTCCGAAACGACTGGTTCAGCTGGTCCGTAAAGAAGAACCGGCCAAGGCCCCGGCTCCGAAGCGCGAGCCGAAGCCGGTTTCCGAGGAGCAGAAAGAAGAGGCCGAACTGGCCAAGGCCGACAAGGAAAAGGTAAAGGAAGAGACCAAACCATCCCCTGAAGAGAAGCGATCCGAGACCCCGCCTCCGGAAACGAATGATCTGGCCAACGAAGAACCGGGTGGCGGAGGAGGAGAACAGGAGGTGGCGCGGAAGAAGGCGGAGACGGTGGGCGTACTGGCCTTCAAAGACGCCTTCAAAGACCTGATGGAGGAGACCCAGGTTGCAAAACTCGGCACCGAGGCCCGCCTGACCAAGGATAGTCCGGAAATAGCCGGAAGAGCCGTGGCGAGCCGATCGCTCGTATCCATTCAAGCCCAGAGCGGGTCAAGTGGAGGCATCGCCTCGGCACAGGTCAGTCGGAACATCGGAAACGGTAACGTCGACCGGCTTGGAGGAATCGGTATCGGCAGGAATGGGGGCAGTGGTGGGGGCAGTGGAGGCGGTCATGGTGGTGGCACAGGCACAGGTGTCGGTATAGGTCGGGTCTCCAGCACGATTGCCAATCTGGAAGAATCGTCGAGGCCCGTGAATGACGGAATTGCTCCTGCCAGAACGGACGAGGAAATCCAGATTGTCTTTGACCGCTACAAGGCGGCCCTGTATCGCATCTATAACCGGGAATTGCGGAAGGATCCCACGCTGCGTGGAAAGATTCTGATGAGAATCAGCATCGAACCTGGCGGAGAGGTGTCCTTCTGTGAAGTGGAGTCTACCGATCTGGCCTCCGATGAGCTGGTCGCGAGGATCGTGGACCGCATCCGGGGATTCAATTTTGGCCCCAAGGAGGGTGTGCAAAAGATGACCATCCTGTACCCGATTGACTTCTTGCCCGCCGGTTAGCAAAGGCAAGGATCAGGACAGGATTTAACGAAGAGGAACGCTGTTGATCAATATAACAGGAGGAAAGTGATGGGAATCTACGCAATGATTGCATTTTTTCAGAAGGGCGGTCTGTTTATGTACCCGATTCTGCTTGTGTTTGTGGCTGGACTGGCCATAACGCTCGAGCGCTGGCTTGAGTTGACCCGAGTGCGGAACACAAACCGAAAGATGTGGTATCTGCTGCAACCGGTACTGGCCAATGGCGAGTTTGACAAGGCTCAATCGATGATCAACGACGATGACTCGACCATTTCACAAATGCTGGGCATGGGCCTGGCGCGGATGGGCGTGGTTCGACGTCGTGAAGACATCGAGATTGCCATGGAAGAGAGCATGATGGAGATCATCCCCAAGCTGGAGAAGCGCACGCCCTATGTGGGACTGCTTTCGAACATTGCAACGTTGCTGGGGTTGCTGGGTACGATCATGGGGCTCATTGAAGCCTTCACGGCCGTGGCCAATGCCAACCCGGCTGAGAAGGCCGATTTGCTCTCCGCCAGTATCTCGGTGGCCATGAACACAACGGCCTTCGGGCTGATGGCCGCGATTCCGCTCCTGCTCTTCCATGCCAAGCTGACATCCACGACCGGTCAGATCGTGGACAGCCTCGAAATGGCGTCGGTAAAAGCGCTGAACAACATTTCCGATTTCAACAAGCGCCATATAGAGATGACATCGTCGATTAGGGATGACGAGCCACAGGGGGGTGCCCTCGATCAGTCGTCTGAAGTGATCCAGCCACCTGAAATGGAAACCGATTCGGAAGCTGACCCTGGAACGGGAGGGTAAAGATTCCCGGGTAAACAAGACTGGAAAACCACGAAATGATACCCCAAAAAAAGGAGGAGAAAATGAAAGACATTCTAAGGCTGGGAAGTATTCTGGTTGCGGTGCCTCTTCTGATATTCATGGCTTCGTGCAACAAGAATGCCGTACAACAGGAGCCCGTAACCATAACGGAACCGGAGGCCCCGAAGGTACCCGAGGCGCCAGTCGAGGAGGAACGTCCGACCGTTGAGGTAACGAAACAACACGAACCGGCAGTTTCTGCACCTCCGACCATGGAAACCAAATTTACAGCCGGGAATATCTATTTTGAATTCGACAGCTATATTTTGACGGGCCAGGCCCAACAGATTCTGAACAAGCTGGCCGATCATATGAGCGCAAATCCCGATTTGCGGGTTACGGTTGAAGGCCACTGCGATAGCCGCGGCACAGCTGAATACAATCTTGCCCTGGGCGAACGCCGGGCGGAGGCGGCGAGAAAGTTCCTCGTTGACCTCGGCGTCGGGAGCGAACGCCTGAACATCGTCAGCTTCGGGGAGGAACGTCCCCTTGCCATGGGGGATGACGAAGGTTCCTGGGCCCGGAATCGGAGGGATCAGTTCGTGATCAACTGATCCGGAAGAATCGGTCGTCCGTAAAGATATGCGCTGATAAGAAGGGGGGTAGGGAGCCTCGGGTTCAAAAATCGCACCGAAACCTGAAGGCCGACCAACTTATGGGCAGGCAACCGGCAATGCGATATTGGCGTGCCGGTTGCCTGCCTTTATCTTGTCGTCGGCTGGGGATATACCCCACAAACGACCCCTTGCTGGAAAATGAGACATTCAGGAAGTCGGAATGGCTCCTGAGTTCAATGGTGCCCGAGGCCGGACTCGAACCGGCACGTTCGTAAACGAACGAGGGAATTTAAGAGGTCGTCAGCCCACATCAAGCATCATTCCACAACAAAAAACAGTAATGATTTCAATGATGCCTCTGTTGGTCCTAGTGGTCGGTTTTTGAGCGGAATGTCCCACCAGTGTCCCACGGAAGAAGTGGGGGGGGAGGGGCCACAGGGGGTCGGTCAGGGGCAAACGATAACCTCCTTCCTAGGTGCGCCATATGTTTTGGGAAGGTAAACAGGGGCAAGGGAACCTAGTTTCAATAATCGCCCCGCGCGTCTACCAAGTTAGCAATTCAGACTGCAGCTTAGAAGAAGCTCCGAACTGTCTAAATCGGAATGACGACATGGGCGACCTGCTGCTAAGGGCAGCGGATATATGGTTCAAATCAACTCAACCATATATCCCGCATGCCCGTTATCTTCATTCAAGACTCAGAACGTATTTGGAAAAGGCGGAAATTCTTCCGTCAACTGTGTCTGGCCCGGTGCTTCCGCTCCTTGCTCAGAAATAACCGGGCAAAGAACGACCACTCCGGGGTGGGCAATCTCAATCAACCCGGCGGCCCATGCCCCCATAACGTCGGCAGCGTCGTCAAAGAGCGCTTCTGGATAGTGTTCCGATACAAACGGCGAAGCGAGAATATCTGCGAGTGTCACACCTACTGCTGTGTGAACGATGTTGACATTCCAATGGGGCGTGTAACCCGCCTCCCCCGGTATGAAAGGTTCGGTCACCGCCAATCAAATAAAGTTGGTTAAATCCTTTCTCCGAGATACCTTCTTCTACTCCACCGAGGATATAGTAAATTTCCTCTCCTTCGTACCATCCGTTTGCCGTCGTCGCACCAGCAAAAACCTGTCCCGCTGCAACAACGTGAATTAGGGAAATCAACATGACGATCCAAATCTTCTTCATTCTCCTTAACCTCCTATAATCAAAGTGTTATGTGGGGCTTCGTTCCTCCGCTTCAACTGCAAGTTTCTGATACCGTGTTACGCATGCATGTTCTTCTCACGTTTTGCAGAACAAACGAGACAATCGCATAGGCATCACCTCCCTTAAAGACCGAAAGAGGACCTTTCGCGTGGTCAACAGCGGATAACGCTGAGGAGTATCCCCGTCTTTCGGCCCGTGGTCTTAACGTATATGTACAGTTTCCTCGCAGGAGCGAAGATAGGTCTGTGACAATTTCACCTGGCGTGTGTGACTTTGTCACAGGAGAAGGATTTAGAGATTCTTGAGCTCGATGGAATTTCTGGAGGGAAAAGCTAGGCCTTGTCTCTCAAAGTCCTTCAGGAGGCGGCTCACAACCTCTCGGGACGTACAGAGGTCATTTGCTATTTGCTGGTGAGTTTTTCTAACGATCCTGTTTTCCGATTTCTCGATGAGATAGTTCTTTAAACGTTCATCCATCTTGCCGAATACTACCTCTGAGATAAGCCCCATAACCGACGCGAAACCCGCATTGATGTGGGAGTGGACAAAGGCTCTCATGTCCGCATATCGATCCGTCATATGGAGAAAGTCCTTGGCGGGAAGCAGGAGAACCTCTGTTTCGCACACGGTAGCTGCATTGGCGGGCAAACGGGTATTCGAGAGGATACACGAGGCGTTCAGGACGCAGATGTCTCCGGGACCTATTTCATACAGCGTTATCTCGCGGGCGGAACCGCCCATCTTGAAGATTCTCTTTTCCCCAGAGAGCATCAGGACAAAGTCGTGGCACTCGTCCCCCTCAAGCTTCACCAGCATGTTGCCCGGCAGTTTCTTCTGCCGGGAGCAGGAAAGGATATTTTCGACCAGAGACGACGAAGAGTCCCGAAAGTAAGGAAAAATATCAAGAAAACTATCTCTGTTTAGATGGTGCATCTTTCTCCCGCCACTGCT
>QJVM01000240.1 GCA_003235715.1 Nitrospirota bacterium | reverse complement strand
TCAGGGATATGGTGGGCAAGAAGAGGGCTCTTGTGGATGCAATCATTCGGGAGGAACGGACCCATATTTCCTGGCTTAGTAAATGGAAGGCCGGGAGGGCATAGGACTCGAGATCTGAAAGCAACGTCCTGGCCCGACCGCATCTCAGTTGCCATGTGACCGGGAGTTTTGCCTTCCATCTCGGGCCAAGGGAGGATTTAGTGGGGCGGAGGGATTCAGTGAACCCTGCAGACCTTCACGTCTTTGCCGACGAGCAGGTTCTGGACCGGGCGGTCTCCGGACGCCTCGAGACTATCATCCGGGACGGGGTCGCCTCCGGGAGGGACGTCAACCTTGTGCTTTCAGGGGGGCGGACCCCGGCGGGGGTCTACCGGGCATTGGCCGAAATTTTCCGCCGGAAGGAAACCGGCTTGGACCGCGTCCGCTTTTTCTTTGGTGACGAACGCTGTGTTCCACCGGACCATGAGGCAAGCAACTATCGTCTGGCCGTATCCACGCTCCTGAATTCGGTACCCGTTTCCATGGACCGGATTCACCGCATTCATGGTGAGTTGGGTGCGGTAGAGGGGGCACGGGATTATGAGAGTACGCTCAAGGAACTTCTCAGGGCAAGAGAGGAGCCCTGGTTCGATATCGTGCTTCTCGGGGTCGGCTCCGACGGGCATACAGCTTCCATCTTTCCTGTTCAATCAACCCGGACCGAGTACCTTTTGAGACGGGTCGTTCCGGTAACCGACGCCCCTCCGCCGGTCCTGGAACGCATCACGCTTACCCCCCGGGCGTTAAACTCAGCGCGTTTTGTCTTCTTTCTGGTGAAGGGTCCCGAGAAATCCGCCGTTCTCAGACAGCTGGTCTCGGGACGAGACCGGGGCCCCCACTTCCCTGCATCGCTGATTCGGCCGACGGAGGGAAGGCTTGAGATATTTGCTGATAAGTCGGCGGCCTCCGGGCTTGAGTTCTAAGTCTATTCAGGGGATAAACGGACAAAAAGCAAGGGAAAGTGTCCACCAGGATGGGTCTTGATGCTTTATGGCAGATATGTTATCTTTGCCGGACGTAAAAGATTTTACCGCTTCTGGATTCGGTTTACCGAACAGGATACGAGGAGGAATGAACGACGTGAAACGTACGCTATTGGCTGTTGCAGTAATCGGGTTTATGATCGTTGCCGCAGGTTGCGGCGAAAAGACACCGGCTCCGTCGCAGGCTCCCGCACCACCGGCAACTGCACCACAGGCGGGTGAACAGGCCCCCGTGGACCATCCGCCGATTGAGAAGTCTGCAGGCGACGCCACGGCACCGGCCGCCGGAAGCATTGCCAAGACAAATGACGGTACTGTGGCCGACCTGTATGCCAAGAAAGATGAACTTGCAGGTAAGCAGGTCACGCTGCGCGGGAAGGTTATGAAATTTTCCCCGATGATTATGGGAAAGAACTGGATTCATGTGCAGGATGGTTCGGGTGAAGCATCGGCCGGGAACAACGACATGACCGTAACGACATCTCAGAGTGCGAACGTGGGGGATACGGTATTGGTGAAGGGCACCCTTGTGGCAAACAAGGATTTCGGTGCCGGATACTCCTACGACGTCATTGTTGAGGATGCAGAAGTCACTGTAGAGCAATAAGCCAGAATTTTCGAGAGCACCGATAAGGGGCCGGGAAGCCAATCCCGGCCCTTTATGCTTGCTGCGGGGAGGGTTCTTCCCCAGGGTGGGAACGACCCATGGCCGCAACCCTACGAGACCGAGATTTCAAATCCCTTGCCGTCTGGAAGTGAACCTTCGCAGGAATTTCTTCAAAGATTCGCCCCGTACGCTGCTAAAAAAACAGAATCCAACTCACCTCCGGACTTCTTGAAGATTCCAAAGGCGGATGGTAACCTATCGCCCCATGGACAGACCCTACGAAAAGGCGGGTGTTCTGATCGAGGCCCTTCCCTACATCCGCAGTTTTTCAGGGAAAACGGTCGTGATCAAGTATGGCGGTGCGGCCATGGTGGAGGATGCCCTGAAGGATGCCTTCGCCCAGGATATCGTTCTTCTCAATTTCATCGGCATCCGCCCGGTAATTGTTCACGGCGGCGGCCCGCGGATCTCAAAGACCATGGAACGGATGGGTAAGAAGCCGACGTTTGTCCAGGGGCAGCGGTTTACCGACGAGGAGACCATGGACATCGTGGAGATGGTTCTCGGCGGATTGGTCAACAAGGAGATTGTCACGCTGATCAACCGGCATGGAGGTCGGGCCATAGGATTATCCGGCAAGGACGGAGGACTCCTGAAGGCGCGAAAGAAGGGTGTCCAGCGGGTGTCCAAGGCATCCGGAACGGGCGCTCCGGAAATCATTGACCTCGGACTGGTCGGTGAGGTGGACAGAGTGGAACCTGATGTCCTGGATGCCCTGGAGGAGGCCAATTTTATTCCCGTGATTGCCCCTGTGGGCGTGGGTCCGAGCGGGGAGACGTTGAATATCAACGCGGATTACGTGGCCTCCGCCGTGGCGGCTGCCGTCGGGGCCGAGAAACTGATGCTGCTTACAGATGCCCCTGGAATCCTGGACAAGAAAGTCCAACTGATGACATCGCTCACGCGGAAGCGGATCCAGAGCCTGATCCGGAACGGGACCATTTCGGGCGGCATGATTCCCAAGGTGGATTCTGCCCTGAAGGCCCTTGATGCCGGTGTTTCCAAGGTCCATATCATTGACGGCCGGATTCCGCATTGCCTGCTCCTCGAGGTTTTTACGAAAGAGGGCATTGGCACAGAGATTCTAAAGTAGGTCCCTAAAGGGTCTCCCCTAACAAGGGCACCCCTGTTTGCAAAACCCCGAGCCGGAGATAATCATGAAGAAAGTTCTTGTCGTTGGCGGTGGCGGTCGTGAGCATGCGCTGGTCTGGAAATTGGCCCGGAGCAAGGAGGTCGGGAAGATCTTCTGTGCCCCGGGGAACGCGGGTATTGCGGAGATGGCCGAATGTGTGGATATTGACGCGTCCGACCTTCATGCTCTCCGTGAGTTCGCCAAATATGAACGCATAGACCTCACGGTGGCGGGTCCGGAAGCGCCTTTGACCAGGGGCATTGTGGACTTTTTTTCCCGTGAAGGGCTCCAGGTCTTCGGCCCTTCGGCCGATGCGGCCAAACTTGAGGGAAGCAAACAGTTCGCAAAGGATTTCATGAGGGAAAACGGTATTCCGACGGCCGAGTACAAGGTGTTCTCCTCATATGTCCACGCCGAGGAGTATGTCCGCCTGAAAGGGGCCCCTATCGTTGTGAAGGCCGATGGCCTGGCCTCAGGCAAGGGGGTATTCGTCTGTTCCACGGTGGAACAGGCCATCGCCGCTCTCCGAACCATCATGAAGGAAAGGGCTTTCGGCGAGGCCGGAAACACGGTCGTGGTGGAACAGTGCCTTCAGGGTGAAGAAGCTTCATTCATGGCCATATCAGACGGGGAGGTCTTCCTTCCCCTTGCCTCTTCCCAGGACCACAAGCGCATCTTTGACAATGACGAAGGCCCGAATACGGGGGGGATGGGCGCCTACAGCCCCGCGCCGCTCGTGAACGAGAAAATGACCGAAGAAGTCATGGAGACGGTGATGAAACCCGTTCTCCGAGGAATGAAGAAGCGGGGGATTGTATTCAAAGGGGTTCTCTATGCTGGCCTCATGATCGCAAACGGCAAACCCTACGTGCTCGAGTTCAACGTTCGTTTCGGCGATCCCGAGGCTCAGCCGGTTCTGATGCGGATGAAAAGTGACCTCTACAAGGTCATGGAGGGGTCGATTCAGGGGACCCTGTCCCAGATGACCATAGACTGGTACGACAAGGCTGCCGTCTGCGTGGTTATGGCCGCGGGCGGTTATCCGGGATCCTATGAAAAGGGCAAGCCCATCTCAGGACTTGAACAGGCCGGGTCCCTCGAGGACGTCGTGGTCTTCCATGCCGGAACCGGCCGTTCCGGAACACAGGTGGTCAGCTCCGGGGGCCGGGTCCTGGGTGTCACGGCTCTGGGGGACACGATAGCGGCGGCCATTGAGAGAGCCTACAAGGGAGTGGTCAAGATTCACTGGGATGGCGTCCAGTACCGGAAGGATATTGGGGCACGTGCTGCGAAATATCTTGCAGGCAAGGCCTGAAGGTACGTGCCGCGGGCTCAGAATTACCGAACAGGAGGTAAAGGTTTTGTGAAAAAGAAGCCCAAAGTGCTGATTCTCATGGGGAGTGACTCTGACCTTCCCGTGATGAACGAGGCCGCCGCAGTTCTGGCGGAATTCGGCGTGGCCTCCCATATGACCGTGGCGTCCGCGCACCGGACACCGGCCCGTGCTGCAGACCTGGCAACCGGCGCAGAGAAACGCGGAATCGAGGTCATCATTGCCGGCGCTGGTATGGCGGCCCACCTCGCGGGCGTGGTGGCTGCGCATACCATCCTTCCGGTGATTGGGGTCCCTTTGGATGCATCGCCCGTAAAAGGGCTCGACGCCCTCTTGTCCACCGTACAGATGCCGCCGGGCATTCCGGTGGCCACGGTTGCCATCGGCAAGGCCGGGGCCCGCAATGCAGGCATTCTGGCGCTTCAAATCCTTGCGCGGTCGGATCGTTCGGTGGCCGCGGCCCTCAAGGCCTTCCGGAAGCGCATGGCGCGCGAGGTGGAAAAGAAGGCCAGACGTGTCGAATCCGCCGCTACCCCTCTCTGACCGGTTTCCCCGGTCCGCCGGCTCAGGCCTCTTCTTGTTCCTTTTATTGTGAAGACGAGAACCGAGTGCCTTCCCTGTTTTCTTCGGCAGGCCTTCATCGCCCTGGACCTCATATCTGCCGACGAATCTCTCCGGAGGTCCGTACTGGCCGAGGTCCTGCCGGTCATTTCCGCGACAGACTTTTCAGAGTCCCCGGCATTTACCACCTCTATCCTGCATCGGAAGGTCAGGCTGGAAGTGGGTCGGGATCCCTATGGGCCCGTCAAGGAGAAATATAACCGGCTCGTGCTTGACCTTTACCCGTTGCTGAGCCAGCGTGTTAAGCATTCACCAGACCCCCTCTGGACCGCCACGCGTCTGGCGATCGCAGGCAATATCATAGACTTCGGAATCTTCCGCGAAATTGACCTTGAGGAGACCCTTGACCGGGCTCTGACCGCCACGCTGGCCATCGACCATTACCGGGAATTCGCGTCGCGATGTGCGTCCTCGAAAAGAGTGCTTTACCTGTTTGACAACGCCGGGGAGATCGTCTTTGACCGACTTCTTGTGGAAACCCTGCTTCAGCAGGGGGTTCAGGTGACCGGCGTGGTCAAGGGCGGGCCGGTCATCAACGACGCGACCGAGACGGATGCGGAACAGGTCGGTCTGAAGTCGCTGATTCCCGTGATCCCCAACGGTTCGGACGATGTGGGCACGTGGCTGCCCGGCTGTTCAGAGTTCTTTCGCGAGGAAATTGAACGGGCGGACCTCGTGGTGAGCAAAGGACAGGCAAACTTTGAAACGCTCCACCTCGACCTGCCGGCCGCCTTCTTTCTCTTTCAGGCCAAGTGTGACGTCCTGGCCACGGCACTCCGGGTGCCCAAAGGGGCGATGCTGCTCACGACAGCCTCCGGCCTTCCCCACGCGTTGACCTAATTTCGTACCCTGTTTCCCATTCCCGCAACAATAGGAATCCGTGGATCCGGACGTCCACGAGGAAGAGGGGGAAAGCGCCAGTATCGTTGCGTTCCCGGAGAAAAATTCTTTTTGCGACCGGGCCCTTCCGCCTCCCGCATTTTCGTTGACAGGCCTGTTCGATGGTGATAGTTTTGAAATACCTCACCTTCTGAATCGTCTATGATGGGGGCCTTCTCGGTTGGAGGGGATATGTCCGACGTTCCCATCACACGCTCTCAATTCCTAAGAGGAGACATTTCGGGTCTCCGATCTATTATCCGTCCGCCCTGGTCCGTACCTGGAGCACAGTTTCTTTCGGTGTGCAATCGTTGCGGTGAATGTATACGCCGCTGCGGCCAAAGGGTTGTGGAGCAGAACATTCTAGGGTACCCCCGGATGAACTTCTCCCGGGGCGAATGCACGCTATGCGGAGACTGTGCGACAGCCTGCCCCACGGGTGCGCTCGTCCGGAACGACAGTCCGCCGTGGACCATCAAACCCAGGGTCCACATGTCATGTCTTTCGGTCAAGGGGACCGTGTGTCGCGTTTGCGCGGAACAGTGCGAGTCCGAAGCCATCCGTTTCCATTCAGCGCGGGGCGGGGTATCTCACCCCGCAATATTAGATGAACTCTGCCACGGGTGCGGCGCGTGCGTAAGTGCGTGTCCGGTCCAGGCGATTCGTATGATTGTCCCTGTGAATGCGCTTATCAAGAACTGACAGGAGGTCATTATGAACATTTCTGGAGTTGTAGTCCGGACGCGGCCGGAATCGTTGAATGACGTCGCCGGCCGCCTGAACAAGATGCCGGGTGTCGCCCTGCACGCCACGTCCGGTGACGGCCGGATGGTGATCACCGTGGAGGATACGCCCGAAGGGCGTCGTGTTTCAGAAACAATACTCAGTGTTGAAACGATGGATGGCGTGCTGTCGACGTCCCTGGCCTATCACTATTGCGATGATGACCTGAACAAAAAGGAGGGCATGTCATGAAACTCAGCAGGAGAAGTTTTATCAGGGCCAATGCGGCCGTTGCGGCCGCGGCCGTTGCCGGGATTCCGCTTTCCGGTGCAACGAAAGCGATCGCTTCCTCCGACGATGAGATACGCTGGGACAAGGCCCCTTGCCGCTTCTGCGGGACCGGATGCAGCGTCCTCGTCGGAACGCGCAAAGGAAGGGTCGTGGCCACGCAGGGCGATCCGGACGCGCCCGTCAACAAGGGACTGAACTGCATCAAAGGGTATTTCCTGTCCAAGATCATGTATGGGGAGGACCGGCTGAAGACTCCACTTCTTCGGAAGAAAAATGGCAAGTTCGACAAGAACGGGGACTTCGTACCTGTGACCTGGGACGAAGCCTTCGATATCATGGCTGAAAAGTACAAGGAAGCCCTGAAGACGAAGGGGCCGACTTCGGTGGGAATGTTCGGTTCGGGGCAATGGACCCTGTGGGAGGGTTATGCGGCGGTCAAACTGTATAAGGCCGGCTTCCGGTCAAACAACATCGACCCGAACGCCCGGCACTGTATGGCTTCGGCGGTAGCCGCGTTCATGCGCACTTTTGGGATCGACGAGCCCATGGGGTGTTACGACGACCTGGAAAGCGCCGACGCCTTTGTCCTCTGGGGTTCGAACATGGCTGAAATGCACCCCATACTCTGGTCGAGGCTGACGGACCGTCGCCTGACCGCAGACCACGTCAAGGTGGCTGTACTCTCCACTTTCAGGAACCGGTGTTTCGAACTGGCCGATGTGGGAATCGTGTTTACCCCCCAGACCGATCTGGCCATTCTGAACTTTATCGCCAATTACATCATTCAGAAGGGCCGGGTGAACGAAGACTTTATAGGCAAGCATGTGAAATTCAGCCTCGGCAACACGGATATCGGCTACGGCCTTCGACCCACTCACCCCCTGGAGGCCAAGGCGAAGAACGCGGCGGACGGAGGCGGCGCGAAACCGATCACCTTCGATGAGTACAAGCAGTTCGTTTCGGAGTATACCGCTGAAAAGGTCTCCAAAATGTCCGGCGTATCCGCGGCGGACCTCGAGGCACTGGCCGAAATCTATGCCGATCCGAAACGGAAGGTGGTTTCCTACTGGACGATGGGATTCAACCAGCATACGCGCGGGACATGGGTAAATCACCTTGTGTACAACATTCATCTGTTGACCGGAAAAATCTCCGAGCCCGGAAACGGCCCGTTCTCCCTCACGGGGCAACCTTCAGCCTGTGGCACGGCCCGGGAGGTGGGAACCTTTGCCCATCGTCTCCCGGCGGACATGGTGGTTATGAACAAGGCCCACCGGGATAAGGCGGAGGCCACGTGGAAACTTCCCGAGGGAATTATTCCAGACAAGCCGGGGTATCATGCGGTCCTGCAGAACCGGATGCTTCGCGACGGGAAACTGAACGTCTACTGGGTGATGTGCAACAACAACATGCAGGCGGCGGCCAACATGAACGAGGAGACCTATCCCGGCTACCGAAATCCGGAGAACTTCGTCATCGTCTCCGATCCTTATCCGACGGTCACCGCCAGGGCGGCTGACCTGATTCTGCCTACGGCCATGTGGGTGGAAAAGGAGGGGGCCTACGGGAATGCCGAGCGCAGGACACAGTTCTGGCGTCAGCAGACAAAAGCCCCGGGTGAAGCGAGATCCGACCTCTGGCAGATGGTGGAATTTTCGAAACGTTTCAAGGCCGAGGAAGTCTGGCCCGAGGAACTCCTCGCGAAGAAATCCGAATACCGGGGGAAGACCCTGTACGAAATCCTATACGCAAACGGTGAGGTCAACAAATTCCCCCTGTCCGGTCTGCAGCAGGGAAGCGAGAACGACGAGTCGAACCATTTCGGCTTCTACCTGCAGAAGGGATTGTTCGAGGAATATGCGAGCTTTGGCCGCGGCCATGGTCATGATCTGGCCGATTACGACCTGTACCATAAGGCCCGGGGACTCCGATGGCCGGTCGTGGAGGGCAAGGAGACCCTGTGGCGCTTCCGTGAAGGTTATGACCCATACGTAAAGGCCGGGGAAAGTGTCCGGTTCTACGGGAAACCGGACGGCAAGGCGGTGATCTTTGCCGTCCCGTATGAACCTCCTGCGGAGTCACCGGATGCCGAGTTCGACCTCTGGCTCTCCACCGGTCGGGTTCTTGAACACTGGCATTCGGGGTCCATGACCCGGCGCGTTCCCGAACTCTACCGGGCCGTTCCCGACGCGGAAATTTTCATGCATCCCGCAGATGCGAAAAAACGCGGCTTGGATCGCGGCATGACGGCCCGCATCCAGTCCCGGCGCGGAGAGATTCTGGCCCGGGTCGAAACGAGAGGCCGGAACAGACCGCCGGAAGGCCTGGTTTTTGTTCCCTGGTTCGATGCCGGCCGCTTGGTGAACAAGTTGACCCTGGATGCTACGTGCCCGATTTCCAAGGAAACCGACTTCAAGAAGTGTGCGGTCAAGGTGATGAAAGCGTGAGCGTCATCAGCCTTCGCAGGGAAACGAACTGAAGATTCGCGGAGCATTTCGGCAGAACAAGGGACGGGTTAACCGGACGATGGTCGAGAAATCACAGGGTAGGGAAGACCCGGGAATCACACGTCGCCAGTTCTTCGCGGACATCGCGGGCGGCGTGGGCCTCGGTGCGGTCCTGACGCTTGGGGCCGGGCTCTATGCACGACAGGCACAGGCGCGGCCTGCCTATGCCCTGCGCCCGCCCGGTGCGCTTCCGGAGCGGACGTTTCTGGGGGCCTGCTCTCGATGCGGCCAGTGTGTCCGGGATTGCCCCTACCATATTCTCCGGTTGGGTCGCCCCGGCGACGGGGTGCCCACCGGAACCCCCTATTTCGTGGCCCGCGAGGGTGCTTGCGAGATGTGCGAACGGATCCCCTGTGTGAAGGCTTGTCCCACGGGCGCTCTCGACCCCAAACTGAAAAGGATCGACGACGCCCGCATGGGCCTGGCGGTCCTTCTGGATCATGAGACCTGCCTGAATCATCTCGGGCTTCGATGCGACGTTTGCTACCGGGCCTGCCCTCTGCTTGACGAAGCCATCACGCTCGACATGCAGCACAATCGTCGGAGCGGAAAACACAGTCTTTTTATCCCGGTGGTACACTCAAAATTTTGCACCGGCTGCGGAAAGTGCGAACGGTCCTGCGTGCTGGAGGTGGCGGCAATCAAGGTGCTGCCGCTGGAACAGGCCAAGGGGCAACTCGGGCGGCATTACCGCTTGGGCTGGGAGGAAAAGGAACGTGCGGGCGGTCCAATCATTCCGGATGTCCTTCAACTCCCGGTCCGGCGGCCGGAGGGTGGGCCATGACCCGCAAACCGGGAAGAGAAGCGATTGGCAAGAAGGGCTGGGCTGCGGCACACAAATGGTTTCTGCTCCGACGGGCGTCCCAATTAGCGCTCTTGGGGCTGTTTGTGCTCGGGCCTGCCACGGGTTTATGGGTGGTCAAGGGGACCCTTTCCTCGAGCATGACGCTCGGGGTGTTTCCCTTGACCGATCCTTATCTTCTGGTTCAGTCGTTGGCGGCCGGGCACTGGCCGGCCGGTACGGCTTGGCTGGGCGCGGTCATCGTGGCGGCTGTGTACATGCTCGTGGGAGGCCGGGCTTATTGCGCGTGGGTCTGTCCAGTGAACGTTCTTACGGACGGGGCGGGTTGGATCGAACGCCAGCTCGGGACGAGGAAAGTCCGGCAGGTCTCTCCGGTGACCCGTTATGCTTTTCTCGCGGGGCTCGTGTGTTCGGCGGCACTGACGGGCACGATCATCTGGGAGTGGATCAATCCGGTGACCCTTTTCCACCGAGGTCTCCTGTTCGGCATGGGCCTGGGGTGGATCACGGTGGCCGGCGTAATGGTCCTTGATGTGTTTGTGGTGCGAAAGGGATGGTGCGGCCATCTCTGCCCGGTGGGAGCGTTTTACAGCCTGCTTGGGTTTTTCGCCATACCCCGGGTCAGTGCGGTTCGCAGAGAGGCTTGTACGGATTGTTCCGACTGCTACGCCGTCTGCCCGGAACCGCAGGTGATCAGTCCTGCCCTGAAAAGCACGGAGGGCTCGCGGGTCATCGGGTCTGTCAACTGCATCAACTGCGGCCGTTGCATCGACGTATGTCCTCAGAACGTTTTTCAATTTACAACGCGATTCAGAAAACATACGGAGGTTATCTCATGAAGAAGACTACAGTCTGGCTTGCAGCGATTCTTCTTGTGCTGGCGGGATCCCACGGGGCCTTTTCATCCGAGAAGGAGAGTGTCGAATCGTTACGGGGAGCCGTGCCCATCGAGGCCGAATCCGTTCAACCACATGCCATGGAGCAGAACACGGACAAGGATACGATCAAGAGGAGTTTCCCGCTTAATCCCCCCATGATCCCCCATGCCATCGACGATTATGAAATAACCATGTCCAATAACCCCTGTCTTTCCTGCCACGAAGATCCGGCAAGCGGAGCCAAGGTGATCAGTGAATCGCATCATCTCGACCGGGATGCAAAACGCCACGAAGGCTCCGCGGCCAGACGGTATTTCTGTACTCAGTGCCACGCCCCTCAGGCGAAGGTGGATCCGCTGCTGGAGAACAGGTACAAGCCTTAACCGGGCCGGGTAAGGAACCTGTCTTGTCCACAGAACGCCATGCTCCGACCCCGGCCGGCCAGACGGGCCTGCCCTCCAGCTTTGATGCACTGCTGGAGGAGTCCGTGCGCATACACGGACATCTCTGCGCGGGGCAGGTGCTCGGAGTAAGGATGTGTATGCTGGGACTCTCCCGAATCGGCATCGCGGACCCCAAGGGCCGCCAGCGGAAGGACCTGATCACTTTTGTGGAGATGGACCGTTGCGCCACCGATGCGGTTCAGTCGGTTACAGGATGCAGCCTTGGAAAGCGATCGCTGAAGTTCATGGATTTCGGGAAGATGGCGGCCACATTTCTCAATCTGAAGACGGGTCAGGCCTTACGGGTGCTCGCCCGGGATGACGCGCGGGAAAAGGCCCGGGAATACTTCCCGGATATCGACGACAGGTACCGGGGCCAACTGAAAGCATACAAGATCATGACGGATCAGGAGCTTTTCGACGTGATGCCTGTACGGGTCTCCGTTCGGCCGGAGGATAGGCCGGGGAGACCTCAATCGCGGGTGGTCTGTGAGGAATGCGGCGAATCCGTTCAGGACAGGCGCGATGTGCAGGAGGGCGGACGTGTCCTTTGCCGCGCCTGTACGGGGGGGGCTTATTATGAAATCTTATCGATCCTATAGGCGAAGCGTTATGCGCCTCGCGCATATAGGGTCGCGGGCGAGGGTGCTTCCTCGACAGGTCGACTCATCATGCGGCAAGGAATGAGGACCGGTACCGGCGAAATCTTTGGGGTGCGGGTGAGATCCAAGGTATGGATCGAGGTGGATGGAGAGCCCGTCTTCGGGCGCGGCCGGCGTTTTCTCCTGGAGGCGATCGCGACGCATGGCTCCATCAACCGGGCGGCCCGGGAGATCGACATCTCCTACCGCAAGGCCTGGAGTTATGTGAAGGCTATGGAGGACCGCCTGGGCGTTCCGCTCGTTGAACGCCGCAAGGGCGGGCGAAACGGTGGCGGGGCTGTTCTTACGCCTGAAGCCAAGCGGTTTCTGAGGCAATTCGCAGCCCTGGAAGACCGTATCAGACAGTTTACGGACAAGGAATATGCGGCGATTTACTCGCCGGCAGCCTTAGAGCGGGAATAATGTTGTCTTGTTGAGGAGGCGGTCATGTGCGAGGAACATCAGGGCGGAAACGGAAAAGACAGGAAGGGCGCTTTGACGGTGCCGGTGGACCAGGCAGTCAACATGGTTCTTGCCCATGACATTACCGAGATTCGCCCCGGGGAGTTCAAGGGACGGGCTTTCAAGAAAGGGCATGTGGTCTGCAAGGACGACATCTGTCGCCTGAAGAGGCTGGGCAAGGAAAATCTCTTTGTATTGACCATGGGCTCGGACGAAATGCATGAGGACGATGCCGCGGTCGCGCTGGCCGAGGCGCTGGCCGGTTCAGGCGTGCGTCCTGCGGGTGAACCCAAAGAGGGAAAGATCAATCTCGTAGCCGAATGTGACGGTCTTCTGAAAGTGAACCGGGAAGCACTGATTGCCTTCAACCTGCTCGGGGAGGTGATGTGCGCGTCGCTTCATGAAAATACGGTGGTCCGCAAGGGCCAGGTCGTGGGGGCCACGCGTGCCATCCCCCTCGTGGTCAACAAAGACATCGTTCAGGAAGCCGTAGCCCTCTGTTCAAAGGCCCGAAACGAGAACGCTGCGGTCCTGTCGGTCCACAGCATGAGGGCCCCCAGGGCCGGCGTTGTCATCACGGGAAACGAAGTCTACCATGGCCGAATCCAGGACGCCTTTGCCCCCATCATTGAGGCGAAGATACGTTCTCTTGGCGGGACCGTTGTGGGCACCTATTACGCCCCGGACGACGAACATTACATCGAGGCCAGGTTGCGCGAGCTCATAGAGGCGGGGGCCGACCTGCTTATCACTACGGGAGGGATGTCTGTCGATCCCGACGACGTAACCAGATTTGCCATCAATAAACTGGGCGCTGAATCCCTCACCTACGGTTCGGCCGTGCTCCCGGGGGCCATGTTTCTTGTGGCTTACCTGGAAAAAGGCGGCGCGGTCGTACCGGTGCTCGGGATTCCGGCCTGTGGCATGTACGCCAACGCAACCGTGTTTGACCTTGTTCTGCCAAGGATACTGGCCGGCGAACATATCGAACGTCGGGCCCTGGCGGCACTTGGCCACGGCGGGTTGTGCATGAAATGCAAGGTGTGCCAGTTTCCCGTCTGCCCTTTTGGAAAGGGGTAAGGCTTGGGGGTGCCGGGAGACCTGTGGATAAGGAACTGAACGGCACAACCTGAAGATTTCTCCCTTTGAACGGAGGTCGCCTGACTCTATGGGGTTTCACCATTCCTGTCAGTGATCTTTTCGTTTTTCCCTCGTGGCGATAGGCTCGATAAATTTTAGAACGTAATCTTCAAAGCGCGTGTCGTCCAGATGAAAGCAGACGTCCTTCCTGCCGGAGGGCGGAGGAGGGGATGTGTAATAGAGGGTGAGATCGGCGGACAGCAGGAGCTCGTCGGCCCCTTTCTTGATGTTGTCCCCATCGCCGACGAATATGGTGACATCAGGCTGAATCAACGTCACCAGGCTGTTTCCTTCCACCAGAAATCCTGGAAGGTCGGCCATGCGCATCCTGATTGGTCCAATCATCTCTGGAAGTGAGGACCGTGGCGCCTCGACCCAGAGGACCCTAGCCGCCCCGTGGGCCAACATCAGGGCCGTATCCTTCCCCTCACGACCAAGGATCTCCCTGTCCTCCACAAGCCTGGTTCTGGAGCGCGTGCCTGTATATTTGACGGCACCCCAACCCGGAAGTCTCTCCAACAGCCTGCAGACCGCCGTCGTCTTGCCGACCCCGCTGTGGGCGCCGGAGATTCCAATCACAAGGGGTTTCATAGCGAGGCCATCGAGCTGAACGCTTATTGCATGGAACCGATCCGCCGATGCTCAGGCCGAAGGGTATCCTTCACGATGTCGTGATAAAGTAGGTGAAGTAATATTGACACGGAGGGGGAGCACGGATAAAGTGCATACATCCGGGTCCCGTTCCGTTGTGTCCCTCATATGAAGAATACCCGCGTCGTAATCTTTCTCGCCTTCGTCCTCCTCGCCACGGCGGTTACGCTTCTTGTTTTCTATAACCTGGGCTATATTTTCTATTTTCCGGCCTCGTCCGATGACCGTTCGCCTGCCCAACCGATTGCTTTCAGCCACAGATTGCACGCGGGTGAACGGGGTATTCACTGCGAATACTGTCATCGCTCTGCGAGGATATCCTCTACGGCCGGCGTTCCGGATGTTGCCCTTTGTCGTTCGTGTCATATGTATATTGCGGCGGACCGTCCGGTCATCAAGGACCTTTCGCGGTACTGGATAGAGGGTCGGCCGATACCCTGGGTCAGGGTTCACCGTCTACCGGATTTTGCGTTCTTCCCTCATCGCATGCATCTGAACGCAGGCGTATACTGTGACCAATGTCATGGAAACGTGGCGGCCATGGACCGCGTTGAACGCGTATCGGGCCTGAACATGGGATGGTGCCTCGATTGCCATCGCCGGAAATCCGCCAGCATCGACTGCTGGACGTGTCATCGGTGAACCCGGGGGACCGACCAAAGAAGCGAACGCCATAAAAAATGAAACGAAGAAAATTCCTTCAACTTTCCAGTGCCATGGCAGCGGGTGGCGTCTTGTCGTCCTGCACCCGCGATGCGGGCCAGCTCATTCCCCTTCTGATTCCACCGGATGACGGCTCCGTACCCGGCCTGGCCCAGTTTTACGCGAGCACCTGCCTCCAATGTCCGGCCGGATGCGGTATTCATGTGCGGGTGTTCGAGGGAAGGGCCAAGAAGATCGAGGGGAATCCTGACCATCCGGTGAACCGGGGCCGGCTGTGTGCCCGGGGCCAGGCGGCGCTTCAGGAGCTTTATCATCCTGACCGCATTCAGCAGCCGTTTGGGAGGAGGGAGAGGGAAGGACCTGCAGAGCCGGAAACATGGGCATCGGCAACGGACCGGATCGCCTCCAGATTTCGCGAACTGTCCACCCGCGCTGCCGGGAACGTTCTCCTGTACACGCCGCCCCTCCAGGGAATACGGCTGGAGCTCTTCAACAAACTTGCCGTCGCGGTCAGGGCCGAGCATATTCAGGACGACGCCCTGAACACTCTTGTCCACCTGACGGCCGCGCGGGAAGTCGTCGGTACTTCGGCCTCTACAGATTACGGTCTTGCAGAGGCTCAGTTCGTTCTCAGCCTGGGAGCGGATATACTTGAAACCTTTCAGTCGCCAGTTCGTTTTGCCGAGGCCTACGGCCGGATGCGACGGGATCGGCCTACGGTACGAGGCCTCTTTATTTACGCCGGGCCGCGAATGTCACAGACGGCCGCCTGCGCTGACGAGTGGTTGCCCCTGAAGCCCGGAACCGAGGGGGTTCTCGCTGCCGGGATTGCCCGTTATCTGATTGAAAACAGACTCTATGACCCGGCTTCGGTTGTGGCCTGGGGCCTTGACCTCGAGTCCCAGTTCAAGGTTCTCAACCGTTTCGACGTGGCCCGTGTGGCCGAAATGACGGATCTCCCCGAAACCCGCGTCCTTCGCGTGTCAAGGGACTTCGGGCGTTTTCGACCTGCTGTGGCGATGGCTGGGGATGGTCCTGCGGCACATACGAACGGCCTCGACACGGTCCAGTTGTCCCATCTTCTGAATATCCTTTCCGGGGCTATGGGCCAGGAGGCGAGGGTTGACCGAAGGGTTCATCCCGGGTCTCCGGTTCCATCCTCAGTGACAGAGATGCAGACAGCCATCCGGCGAATGGAGCAAGGTGAGATTCTGGCGGCTCTGTTCATGGACGTAAACCCCCTCCTGACCCTCCCTGCTTCGCTCGGTTTTCGCAAGGCACTCGCAGAAGTCCCGTTTATCATCTCTCTGAATACCCTGCCCAATGAGATGACCGAGAGGGCGGATATCGTGCTTCCTTCGCCCTCGACTCTTGAGCGGTTTCAGGATGTCTATCCGGTCGTACGGCCCACGGGCTTTCAGCTGGGTCTGGCCCAGCCCGTGGTTTCGCCGCTTTATGAAATGCCTTCGCCGGAAGATGTCCTGATCGAAATTGTGCGGAAGGTTACCGGAAATCCTCGTGAGTCGTCGCATCTGAGTCGCCTGAAGGACAGGGTGGCGGCAACTGTGACCGACCCCCGTACCGGTTTGGAGAACGAGAAATGGTTCCGTGCCCTTCAGCAGGGTGGACTTTGGGAAGAGCAGGATGAGGGGACCCTGGCTTCACCTATCATGAAATCCCCCGTCCCTGCACCACGGCTTCCCAGGTTCTCAGGTACGGAGCAGCAGTTCCCCTTTATCCTTCATCTCTATGTGAGCCCTATGTTGCTGGACGGTCGATCGGCCGCGCTTCCCTGGCTCCAGGAGGCTCCGGACCCCATGACCACGGTTCAATGGAATTCCTGGGTGGAAGTCAATCCGGGGACTGCCGCGCAATTGGGGCTTGTGCATGGCGACTGGGTGGAAGTGGAATCACCGGTGGCCAGCATTGCCCTGCCGGTGGTGGTCTTCCCGGCCATTCGACCGGACGTGGTGGCTATCCCGAAGGGCCAGGGAGGCGAGCGCGGGGACCGCTATTCCCGGGGCCGTGGGGCGAACCCCATGGTGCTCGTCTCTACAGAAACCGACCCGGAGAATGACCTGCCGGCCTGGGGCGCCACACGCGTACGGTTGCAGAAGGTCCCATCCAGGGGTTCGTTGATCACCTCCGGAGACCCGTCGGGAAGTTACCGCGGTGAACTCATTGGGCTTTGATGACACAGGGCATGGAATGAACCAAGCTGAATCAGACAACGCTGCTTACCACTGGGGTATGGTCATCGATCTCGACCGCTGCACGGGATGCGGCGCTTGTGTGGTCGCCTGTCAGGCGGAGAACAATGTCCCCACGGTAGGCGAAACCCTGTGCAGTCAGGGGCGGGAGATGCAGTGGATCCGCATCGAGCGCTACTGGGAAGGACAATACCCTGAGGTCCGCGCTCGCTTCATTCCTTTACTGTGTCAGCACTGCGATAATGCTCCCTGTGAACCCGTATGCCCGGTTTACGCGAGCTACCACACCTCCGAAGGACTGAACGGACAGGTCTACAACCGATGCGTGGGCACCCGATACTGTGCCAACAATTGCCCCTTTTCGGCGCGCGTCTTCAACTTTTTCGAACCGGAATGGCCCGAACCTTTGAACAACCAGCTGAGTCCGGATTTAACAGTCCGGAGCAAGGGGGTTATGGAAAAGTGCACGTTTTGTATTCAGCGGATTCGAAGGGGCAAGGAAGATGCGAAACTGGAGGGGCGGCCCGTGCGGGACGAGGACATTGTGCCGGCCTGCGCCCAGACCTGTGCGCCGGGCGCCATTGTATTTGGCAATATGGCTGATCCCGAGAGCCGGGCCTTCAGACTGGCCCGATCAAAAAGGCGTTTTCGGCTCCTGGAGGACCTGGGGACGGAGCCCTCGGTGATATACCTGAAGGGCGGTGGCCGAGAGGATGACTGAGCGCCAGGAATCGAAGCAGAGCGTGAAAGAGATGAACGCCGCCATGCTCTCCTCGATGGAGGCGCCGTCGCGGGGTTGGCTCGTACTGGCGGCGGCGCTCGGCGCCGTGGTCGGGTGGGGCGCCTATGCCTGGGGACTTCAACTCGTGAACGGTCTCGGCGTGGCGGGGATCAACCGTCCGGTGATGTGGGGCTTCTACATCATTAATTTTGTATTCTGGGTTGGCATGTCCCATTCCGGGACTATGGTGTCGGCGATCCTCCGCCTCACCAACGCGAACTGGCGACGACCCATTCTCCGGGGCGCCGAGGCCATGACGGTATTTACCATCACGGTTGCGGCCATGTTTCCACTGATTCACCTGGGCCGTTCCTGGAAGCTTCATTATTTCATCCCGTTTCCCAACACGCTGGGGCTCTGGCCCAATTTCCGCTCTCCCCTTCTCTGGGATATCATGGCCATCAATACATATATCATCGGGAGTTCGCTCTTCCTCTATCTCGGCATGCTGCCGGATCTGGCGGTCGTACGTGACCGAAAGCAGGGGCTCGCCAAGACGATCTACAGTATCCTGGCCATGGGCTGGCGGGGAACCGCCCGCGAGTGGCGGGTCTATCACAAGGCCTCCACGCTGATGGCCGCGCTCATCATCCCCGTGGCCGTGTCGGTTCATTCCATCGTGTCCTGGGATTTTGCGATGACCCTCGTCCCGGGCTGGCACAGCACCATATTTGCGCCTTACTTTGTGATTGGCGCCATATTCTCGGGCATTGCTGCTGTGGTCACCCTTATCCTGATTCTCAGAAGGGCTTTTCAACTGGAGGAATTTCTGACTCCCGGTCACATGGATAACATGGGAAAGGTCCTTCTCGTGGTCTCGCTCCTCTGGTCATATTTCTATTTTGCAGAGGTTCTCACCACCTGGTACGGGCACAAGCCCATCGAGTGGGCCGTCTTCACCTTTACAGGGGATGCATACGGGTTTCTGCTGGGACTCATGGTTGTGGGCAATACCTGCATTACCATCCCGGCTCTCTGTTTCAGGCGTGTCCGGCGTTCAGGTCCAGCCATGCTGTTCATCTCGATCTTTGTCAATATCGGGATGTTCACCGAGAGATTTCTCATCGTGGTCCCCCCGCTGGCCCACCGGAACGTGCCTTTCATGTGGGGGACCTATGCCCCGACGTGGGTTGAATTGTCCATCACAGCCGCCGCCTTTGCGGGTTTCGGATTGTTGTATGTGCTGTTTTCTCGATTCATGCCTATCGTGGCGATCTCCGACGTACACGAGGGGGAGGCCCTGCGTTCGCACCATCGTTTGGGCCGACGTACGGTATCGACCATGACGGAGGAGGGTTAATGGGGATGGACGGATGTAAAGGTTTGTTGCCCTTCGGGTCAGGGAACAGGGTAACCGGGCCACGACGCAATTGCGCATGGCGTATGGGACGGTGTGGGCCGCGCCGCGTATACGAGGTTCATTGTAACGGTCAGCCCTTGCGGGAGCGAACCCGCTAACCCACGGATATTATGGAAGTGGTCGGAATATTTGAGAACCTGGAGACCGCGGGCCACGCGGTGAAGGACCTGATCAGGGCACACGTTCAGGAGGAAGACATCACGTCGTTGACCGCTGTGCCTTATCCGGAGGGCGTTCTCGTGCATGAGAAGGACACCAGGAGCCACCTGCAGTGGTTCGCGCTGGGCGGCGGTATCGCCGGTGCGCTTACCGGCTTTGGTCTTGCCGCCGGAACGGCCTGGCTCTACCCGCTGTTTACCGGTGACAAGCCGATCGTCTCCCTCTTTCCAGTGGGAATCATCACCTACGAGTTCACGATGCTTTTTGCGATTCTCGGAACGGTTTTCGGCATGTTCATCGAAATGGGCCTGCCCGGCTTTCTCTTCCGGGTTCAGGCGCCTGAAGTGACGGAAGGTATGGTCGGCATCTCGGTGCTCTGTGCAACTGCGGATGAACGGGGTCGTATACGGGAACTGCTTCTCAAGGCGGGGGCCACGCGCGTGCGGACCGGAGGCGTCAGGAAATGAAGGCCCCCGGCACTATCTCCTTGCGTACGGTACTTTTCCTCTCGATGCTTATTTCATCCTGGGGATGCTCCGACATGACGGACCAGGCCTCGTTCCGGTCCCAGGACACGCCTCACGTGCTTCCTCCGGCGGGTTCCGTTCCGGTTACGGGGATGGAACTGTTCGACGGGACAACGCGAATCGAGAACCCCGAACCGGCAACGGCGACATCGATTCAGAAGGGACGGGAACTTTTTGGCGTCAATTGTTCCATGTGTCACGGACCCGAGGGAAGGGGCGACGGCAAGGTGGGTGAAGTGATGGCCCCTCCGGGTCCCCCCAATCTTCATGGAGATACCGTGCAGGGGCTGGATGATTTTGATCTCTTTGTGCGCCTGACCTACGGATACGGCCGTATGCCGGGATTCAGGACCCGCCTGGCTGCCTCCGACCGGTGGCACCTGGTCAATTATGTGAAGGATCTCAGGTAAGGGGGGCGGAACGGGGGCGTCATGAAAAGTTCAATGGCTGCCAGGAGGTTGTCCCGGAACGGGTTTACAGGTTTCCCCCTTAAGGGGTCGCCGCGTTGGTGTGTCCTGCCAAGCAAGGTCATCGCCTTCGTTATTCTCCTGTGGATCTTTGTGTTGCCGGTTCAGGCGACGGCTCATGAAGATACGACCAGCATTGGTATCGACGAGAAACTGGGTGAGTTCGTTCCTCTGGATCTCGTACTGAACGGGGAGGACGGCACGCCTGTCCGTCTCCGGGAACTCGTCGACAGGCCGACTATCATTGGGCTCATCTATTTTGCATGTCCCAATGTCTGCCCCCGGCTTATTGCGGGCATGGGAAGTGTGCTCTCAAAGGTGAAGGCTGACCCGAATACGGACTATCGCGCCCTGACCATCAGTTTTGATGAGAACGATACGCCGGAGATTGCCCGCGAGAAGAAGCACGCCTACATGAATCTCGTTCCAAAGGACTTTCCGGAGACGTCCTGGAGGTTTCTCACTGCGGACGCCCAGACCATTCATGACCTGACGGATGCGGTTGGATTCCGCTTTGTGCGGGACGGGAATGAATTCAAGCATGCGGTGGCCCTGATTATCCTTTCACCGGAGGGAAAGATTGTCCGGTATCTCTACGGCGACGAGTTTCTTCCCTTTGACCTGAAGATGGCCCTCCTGGAGGCGTCCGAAGGACGGGTGGGCACCACCGCGGCCAAGGCCCTGCTGTACTGTTTTAGTTACGACCCGGCAGGCAAGAAGTACGTTTTCAATATCATGCGAATCTACGGCACGGCGATCACCGTTTTTGCCGTTATCTTTTTCATTTTCCTGATGCGAAGGGGCCGGAAAGGACCCGGGGACGGTTGACGGATGCGGGGAGTGTCGATGTGTCTGTTCAGCCGGCATCATCGAATCATCCCGCGCTACGTTCTCAAGGATGAGCAGCGTGAATACGGCACCTAAGAGTTATCTCAGCGCGGGCCAGGGGCTGCGGTCGTGGATCTTTACGTTGGACCACAAGCGAATCGGGCTGCTTTACCTCATGGCGATGTCCACGTTCTTCCTGTCGGGGATGACGCTCGGCTTTCTGATGCGCCTGGAACTCATTGCCCCCGGACCGACCATCGTCTCAGCCCAGACGTACAACTCGTTCTTTACCCTTCACGGTGTGATCATGATCTTCCTGTTCGTGATCCCGGGTCTCCCGGCCGTGTTCGGCAATTTCATGCTGCCTCTCATGATCGGGGCGAAGGATGTCTTCTTTCCACGACTGAATCTTCTTTCCTGGTGGCTGTTCATAACAGGGGCCTGTCTGGCCTTCGCCTCCCTGCTTACGGGCAGTGGCCCTCCGGACACGGGCTGGACCTTTTACGCACCCTACAGCCTCCGGACGGGAACCAACGTATCGCTGGCGGTCTTCGGTGCGTTCGTGCTCGGCTTCTCATCCATCCTTACCGGGTTGAACTTCGTGACGACCATTCACCGGATGCGTGCACCGGGAATGACGTGGTTTCGTATGCCCCTCTTCCCCTGGGCGCTGTATGCGACGGGATGGGTTCAGGTACTGGCGACGCCCATCCTCGGCATCACCCTGCTTCTGGTTATTTTGGAACGGTGGCTCGGCCTCGGCCTGTTCAACCCGGAGATGGGCGGAGACCCTATCCTGTACCAGCACCTCTTCTGGATCTATTCCCACCCGGCTGTCTACATCATGATCCTTCCGGCCATGGGCGCCATCACCGAGATCATTCCCGTGTATGCCCGCAAGACCATTTTCGGTTACAAGGCCATCGCGTTCTCGAGCGTGGCCATCGCGCTTCTGGGCTATCTGGTATGGGCCCACCACATGTTCACCAGCGGCATGAGTGATACAGCCCGGATGATCTTTTCCCTGTTGACCTTTCTGGTGGCCATCCCGAGTGCCATCAAGGTATTCAACTGGGTGGGGACGCTGTACAAGGGTTCCATACAAATCGGGACGCCCTTTCTCTACGCTATGGCCTTTATCTTTCTCTTTTCCGTCGGCGGCCTGACGGGGCTCATGCAGGGGGCCCTGTCCATCAATCTGCGGGTACACGGCACGTATTTCATCGTGGGACACTTTCATTACGTGATGTTCGGCGGCACTGCTTTCGCCTTCTTCGGTTCTCTCCACTACTGGTTCCCGAAGATGTTCGGCCGGATGTACAACGCGAAGGTGGCCAACATGGCCTGGGCCATTCTGTTTATCGGGCTGAACACGCTCTACTTCCCGATGTTCATTCTGGGGTGGGAGGGCATGCCGCGGCGGTATTACGATTACCTGCCGGAATTCCAGACCGGCAACGTGATCTCCACCGTGGGGTCCTGGATCCTGATTTCAGGCGTTCTGCTCATGCTCGGGAACCTGTTGATGGCTCTCCTCAAGGGTCGGCATGCCGAGCCCAATCCGTGGGGTGGCACCACCCTGGAGTGGACCGTGAGCTCTCCTCCTCCGCTGGAGAATTTCGAGGTGACTCCGGTGGTCACCGGCGGGCCCTACGCCTACGGCCGGGGGGATAAACAGGATGACTGAAGCGACGGTCGGGATGCATGACGATTCGGTCGGGAGTCGTCTCGGGATGTGGCTCTTCCTGTTTACGGAGATGCTTCTTTTCGGAGGGCTCTTTCTTCTGTATTCGGTTTATCGAGCCAAGAACCCCGAGGCCTTTCACGAGGGAGCCTCCCACCTGAATGTGCTCATCGGCTCCCTGAATACCATCGTGCTGCTTACAAGCAGTCTCACGGCCGCCTGTTCCATCACCGCAATCCGGCGAAGGAATACTGCCGGGGGAGTCATCCTCCTGATGGGGACGATTCTTCTGGCTCTCGTGTTCCTCATCGACAAGTATTTCGAGTGGGGAGAAGAGTTCCGGCAGGGCATCTACCCGGGTTCGAGCCACATGGCCGAACTTCCCCAGGGGGAAAGGATATTCTTTTCCCTGTATTACACCATGACCGGGCTGCATGGCCTTCATGTGGTCGTCGGGATGATGGTGTTCGGATTTGTCATGGATCGCGTTCTTCGCGGACGCGTCAATGCAAGGAAATATATCTGGCTGGATAACGGAGCCCTTTACTGGCATCTGGTGGACGTGATTTGGATCTTTCTGTTTCCGCTTCTGTACCTGATCACGTAAGGACTCTGTATGGAAATGAAGGAAAACAAACACGACGAACCGATTGTCCCTTACAACCAGTATGTCTGGGTCTGGCTGGGACTGCTTACCCTTACCGGGTTCACCGTGTGGGTGGCGAGGATGCATCTCGGGAATCTGAGCATTCTGGGCGCGCTCGGGATTGCCTCTGTCAAGACGGGGTTGGTTGTGACGTATTTCATGAATCTGAGGCACGAAATCCGTCTCTTCAGGTACATGCTACTCGTGGCCGTCCTGACCCTGTTTACGATAATCGGAATGACCTTTACGGATATTCTTTTCCGTTGATTAAATAACGGCTGACGGACGAACGGGATCTCACCATGAAGAGGAGGCGGGGGATGACAGGGGGATTGAGTCAGGGTATCCGTCCTCCCTCCGTATGCTCTTTATGGTGGAAAGCGGTCCCCTTGTCTGGAACAGGGAACTGAACGAATATGTTCGGACGCTCCTATACACCGATCGGGATGTCGGATGTCATCTTTCTTGGCTTCCTTGTGATCTGTCTTGTGCTCCTTGTGGGGATTACGGTCACCATGGTGTACTTCATCATCCGCTACAGCCGTAAACGGCACCCGCAAGCGGAGCAGATCCCGGGAAATATTCCTCTCGAGATCATTTGGACGGTTCTCCCTACGGTCCTTGTGCTCGGGATGTTCTATTACGGGTGGGTGGGCTTCAAGACGTTGCGGCAGGTTCCAGGCGATGCCCTGCAGATCAGTGTTACCGGGCGGATGTGGACGTGGACCTTCGAGTACCCTAATGGCCTCAAGGCCAACACCCTGAAAGTGCCCGTCAAAAAAGCCGTGAATCTGAACCTCACATCGGCGGATGTGCTGCACAGCTTCTTCGTGCCCGCGTTTCGAATCAAGGAAGATGCTGTTCCCGGGATGAAAACCTATCTTTGGTTCCAGGCTGAGCGCGAGGGAACATATGACGTCTTCTGTTCCGAGTATTGCGGCACGGGGCATTCGGGTATGCTCTCGAAGATCGAGGTCGTGAGCCAGGATGTGTTCGATCAATGGTATGCGGGGGAAACAGCAAAACCGGTCAAGGCCCCGGACGGTGCTGCGCTTGTTGTATCAGCGGGGTGCACCGGGTGCCACAGTCTGGACGGTTCCCGGATTGTAGGACCGAGCCTGAAAGGGATATTTGGAGAGAAGACTCACGTTCTCACGGACGGGGTCGAGCGGGATATCGTAGTGGATGAAGACTACATCAGGCGGTCCCTTCTTGAGCCCGGAAAAGACGTGGTGGAGGGGTATCCGGCCATCATGCCGGCTCAGACCCAGCTCTCGGCTGAAGAGATTGACGCCATCATTGATTACCTGAAGACGTTGAAGTGAGGGGAGAAATCGGGGAGTGCCTTGCACCGAGGCCAAGATGTTGTCTGATTCGCTGAGGGAGAAGGCTTTTTGGGGATAAACGAAATAAGAGGTAAAAGGTCGAACGAATTGCTTTTGTTCGAGCAGGGAGGAAACGATGAGAAAGACCGTCTTATGGGTGGGAATCTTTGCCGTTCTTGTCCTTTCAATGGGCGTTCTCGATATCGAGGTTTCTGCCGGGGAGAGTGAAAAACTTTTGGCCCGGGCGATTGCCGACTACCTGGTGGCCGGTCGAACCGTGATTGCGGTCAACCAGTCCATTATCAATGATCCTTCGCGGGGCGACAGCCGGTTTACCCCTTCGGTCTACGACACGCTGGTCCGGCACGAGTTTCGGACGTTGACGGGAATGGATATTTCGGACCTTCATAAGGGTTCGGATGATCCATTTGCATCCAACCTCCGTTCCCTGCATGAATCGGCCATGGGTGTGATCAGCATGTTCCAGGCCCGGATCAACAGGCCCGGAGGCGGATTCAAAGGGGTGAACCCGGCCATGTTCGGTACCTGGGTGGGTCAGAACTTCAACCGGAAGACCGGTATCATCCTGAAGCAGACCAGCCTCAAGTATCGGGCGACGTACAACCAGCCGGACGATTTCGAAATTTCAATCCTCAAGCAGTATGAATCCTCGCGTAAGGCTACACCGTATTATGAGGAGACGCTGGAGAACGGAAAGACGTTTGCCCGGTACATCGTTCCGCTGTATATCACGTCGGAATGCCTGGCTTGCCATGGTGAGCCCGAAGGAGAACTGGATATGACCGGACGGGCCAAGGAAGGGTACAGCGAAGGCCAGCTCCGGGGTGGTATCAGCGTTGTGGTCCCCGTAGGCGGGAAATAGCATATCCCGTATTGCCGAAACGCGGGTTTGGGTCCGTCACGATGCAAGAAATGCGTGAAATGGAACCGACCAAGTGTATTGCGCCAGGATACGCATTGGCCAATGGTGTATCCGACCCGGATTTTTATTGGAGGCTTAGAATCCCTGTCAGAGATTGGTGCAAGAGTAACGATATTTTTTGGGCAGGATACGAATAAAGACACGGTACCCGATCACCTTCCCGGGTTTCTGGAGGTTTCAGGCCGCGAGATAGTGAAAATACAGAGCAGCTTCCCGCCCGCCAGATTCCTTGGTGTGTAAATTTATTTGACACGTGAGGCCCGTTGGCAGTTTTTGAAAAAATATAATATCTACAGCCCTTTCGGCCATGTCCTCATCGTTCAATACACCGCAGGCCGTTGGACAAGCGTATAAAGTGTACACGTTTCTTTACATAATACCCGCGTTCCATTTCTGTCCAGCCTGGTAATCTCTAATCTTTTAATACGTTACAGGGTTGGTCCTGTATTTGCACGGAGATAAAGGCCGGGTTGTCTGCGCTGTGGAAGGTCTTCGGCGTCGCGGCTCAGCCTGATAAGTGAAATTTGAAGTCGAAAGTAGCTGAAGATCCGTAGTATGATTTGAACGTTAGGGGAAATTCGGGAATATTCTAGTTATGCGTATCATAGCGTTCGTTCTCCTTGTCGTGTCCGCTCTGACCCTCGTCCCCGCGTCAGGAGTTTTACTGCTGCCTGCGAGTGCGGGTCCTGACCAGCAGGTGATTTCTGTGCTGGATGTCTGCAACCAACAGTCCTCAGGCCTTTTCTCAGGTCTGGACCTTCCGTACGTCTCTCAAACGGCCAGCATGCTGGCACGTCCCTGTTGTCAGGGCCGTATTGAGGCCCGGCCGTCTTCTTCCTACGTTTTCATCGATTACTTCGAACTCGACTACCCTCCCAAAGTCTGATTCCTCCCTCTGCCTGACCGCTCTGGCGGTCACCTGAAGACGTTGCGGCATATCTCGGCGTACGGCCTGTCCTGCTGCAACCGCTCTCATTCTGCGCGCCGGTCTTCTTTCTAACGGTGTTCAGCGATGTCGGCCCGAAAATAAAATTGGGAGGAGTGTATGCAACGGATATTAATAACCTGTCTCGGCGTGCTGTGTCTGTGCGCCTACTCATTTTCTTATGCAGAAGAGGCAGAAACAGAACAGAAGAAGGAGCTGGAAGAAATCAGCGTGACCGCGTCCAGGCTTGAGCGGGAAACGGCCGACGTGCCAGCCAGTGTTGTGGTCGTTCAGGAAGAAGCCATCAAGGACACCAAGATGTTCAACCTCAAGGAAGCGTTGAACAGTGCCCCCGGTGTCCAGATTGATACCAGGAATCAGGGCTATGACTCGCGCCTCATCATCCGGGGGGCAGGGCTCAAGGCAAACTACGGAATCCGGGATATCATGGTGCT
>QJVM01000110.1 GCA_003235715.1 Nitrospirota bacterium | reverse complement strand
AATGAAAGTCCGGTAAGCCCAGGGAGGCCATCCTGGTTAACGCTTTCATGCACAACAGCCGCCATGGCCGTGATGAACCGCGTCGTGAGACTCGGCGTACCGTTCCGGGTTCCGGTCAAAACGGTCCTTGCAATTCGTCGAACAGAAGTACGCGGTACGGCCCTGATATGTACTGTTCAGCGAGCTTCCGCCTGCTTCCACCTCCATGCCACAGACCGGGTCCCTTTTCTTTCCCGATTGTCCGCTGGTCGGGTCGGAGTGCCTTGTGCCAGTATGATCACTGCCCTGATGTCCACCGCAGCATCCGCTGCTCTTTCGGAACGCAAAATACATCAGGATTGCAATAATTAGAAACACAAAAGCGCTTTCGAATACGGCTGCCATGTTCATCACCTCGCTTTCCCTGGGACGATATGCAACATATCCCTTTCCAGACTATTAGATGCCAGTCCTCGATGGGCATTTGCATAGCGTGTCAGATACGCGCCCTCCTTAATCTCAATGCGTTCCCGATTACGGATACGGAGCTGAAGCTCATGGCGGCAGCCGCTATAACCGGGCTGAGCAGTATCCCAAAAAACGGATACAGAACCCCGGCAGCCACAGGAACTCCAAGCGTGTTGTAGACAAATGCCCAGAACAGGTTCTGGCGGATGTTTCGCATCGTCGCGCGACTCAAGGTCCTCGCCCGCGCGATGCCCCTGAGGTCGCCCTTTACCAGTGTTACCCCGGCCGTTTCCATGGCGACGTCCGTACCGGTCCCCATGGCGATGCCGACCTGCGCCTGGGCAAGGGCCGGTGCATCGTTAATCCCGTCACCGGCCATGGCCACGAAACGCCCCTGTGACTGGAGGGTCTTTACGACCGACGCCTTCTCGTCTGGCAGGACCTCGGCCACCACATCATCCAGTCCCAGGCGTTGGGCAACAGCCTCTGCGGTTGTCCGGTTATCTCCCGTCAGCATGACGATCCGGACACCGTCCTTGTGAAGCTGTTCAATCGCTTCCTGGGTGGTTTCCTTGACCGGGTCTGAGACCGAGAGCAGGCCCGCAAACTTCCCGTCCATGCCCAGAAACATCACCGTATGGCCTTGTCCCCTCAGGTCTGCGACTTTTTCAGCAAGGGCATCGACAGGTATGCCTTCGTCCTCAAGCAATTTTCTGTTACCGAGTACGATGCGGTGGCCGGCCACGTTACCGGTAACGCCTTTCCCGGTGATGGAGTCAAAGTCTTTCGACGACGTCAGGGGCACCTTCCGTTCCGCGGCGCCGGCCACGATAGCTTGGGCCAGCGGATGCTCGCTCCCCTTTTCCAGGGACCCTGCGAAATGGACGAGGTCATGTTCACTTATGCCGGCTGCAGGAAACACATCGGTAAGCTGCGGTTTCCCCTCGGTGAGGGTTCCGGTCTTGTCGACCACGAGTGTATCCACCTGGCGGAGAAGTTCAATCGCTTCGGCATTTTTGAACAAAATCCCATTCGTCGCACCCTTTCCGGTCGCCACCATGATGGACATGGGCGTAGCCAGTCCCAAAGCACATGGGCAGGCGATGATCAGAACTGCCACCGCGCCAATGAGCGCATGAGCGAGTTGGGGTTCCGGACCCAGCCAGAACCATGTGCCAAAGGTGAGCACGGCTACGCCGATCACAATGGGTACAAAGTAGCCGGACACCACGTCGGCCAGCTTCTGAATCGGTGCGCGACTTCTCTGGGCTTCGGCGACCATAGTGACGATCCGGGCCAACAGCGTGTCCGCTCCTATCTTCTCCGCGACCATGATCAGACCACCCGTTCCGTTTACGGTTGCACCGACGACCTTGTCTCCCTTCTTCTTTTCCACGGGCACGGGTTCACCGGAGATCATGGATTCATCCACGTAACTCCTGCCGTCGGCCACACTTCCGTCCACGGGAACCTTTTCGCCCGGCCGAATACGGAGTCGATCCCCGACCGCAACACTTTCGAGTGGGATATCAGCTTCGCTTCCATCCTCAAGGATCTTTCTCGCGGTTTTTGGGGCCAATCCGAGCAGGGCCCTGATGGCGGCACCCGTACGGCTTCGGGCGCGCAGTTCAAGCACCTGTCCCAGCAGGATCAGGGTGACGATTACGGAGGCGGCTTCGAAATATACCCCGACTGACCCATCCTCCATCCGGGCGGATGGCGGAAAGAGGTCCGTAAAAAAGACCGCAACCACGCTGTACACGTAAGCGACGGACACCCCAAGACCTATTAACGTAAACATGTTGAGATGCCGGTTGATGACCGAGTGCCAGCCCCGGACCAGGAACGGCCAGCCGGCCCAGAGCACTACAGGGGTGGCCAGCGCAAGTTCCAGCCATTTGAATGCCGTAGCGGACACGAGTGAATCCAGCGCCCCGCCGCCCGGAATGAACATGCGCATGGCAATGAGGACAAGGGGGACGGAAAGTACGGCGCCAAGGACGAACCGCCTTCGCATGTCCTCGTATTCACCGTCTTTTTCCTGCTCTGCCGAGGTTACCGTTCGGGGTTCCAGGGCCATCCCGCATTTGGGGCACGTGCCCGGCCCGTCCCGGACCACCTCCGGATGCATAGGGCAGGTATATTCGGTCCGGGTCACAGATCCTGTCGGAGTCACCGGCTCAAGAGCCATACCGCACTTTGGACAAGGTCCGGGCTTTGACTGCAAAACATCCGGGTCCATCGGGCAGGTATACGTATATCCATTTATGGAATGTCCGCCCTCCTGCTCATTATCTCCATGCCGGATGTAGGCTTTGGGTTCGGTTTGGAATTTCTTCAAGCAATGTTCACTACAGAAGTAGTAGGTCTGGCCGTCTACCTCACTACTCCCGGCGGCTTTTGCCGGATCTATTTTCATTCCGCAGACGGGGTCGAGACTGTTGGCTTTCGTATTTGTCTTGTCTGTTCCGAAAACGCTCATGTGGTCTTCCTTTAATGCGGTCATAGGAATTCCTCCAATACGGTTCCCTTTCCTGAAGCGCCGTTATCTGTGGCCATCATTACGTTTCCTTCCATGTTTCCAGGGCCGCCAGAATGGGGCACTCTTCCAGTGGCATCGTTCCGTCGCATGCTGCGGACAGGTGGAGCAGAGCGTTCTTCATGGCATTCAAATCCCGGATTTTCTTCCTGATGTCCAAGAGTTTTTCCTCGGTCCTGGTTTTGATTTCCGCGCTTGTTGTTCCGGGCCTGTGACGCAGCTCGAGGAATTCACGAATCTCATTTAATGAGAACCCCAGAGCCTTGGCTCGCTTGATGAACCTGAGCCGTGTGGCGCTGGGCTCTGAGTAGACTCGGTAACCGTTTTTTGCTCGTTGAGGTTCGTCCAGCAGGCCCTGGCGCTCATAGAATCTCACTGTCTCAACGCCGATTCCCGATGCTTTTGCGATCTTGCCGATGCTCATGGAACCCATAGGTTTCTCTCCTTGTATCCGTCTAATTTCATTGTAAACCCTGTATATAACTACGGAGTCAAGGGTGTTGCTGCCATTCTCTGGAGATGAAGGTTTTGGCCGTATCTAGATACCTATAGTAGGGGTTGTTCTTAGTAGATATGTGTTTGGAAAGACATGTCTATTGCGTTAATCCTCACTTACATGAGGGTGTCCGAAATGGGCCTAAGACTGGAGGCATTCTCCTTCAGGTGGGTTGTCTCCTGCTACGGTTGCTGGAGCATGGGCTACATCAGCTTTGGTGCCAACCCTAATAAGTCCCTGTTCACCGGGGAAGATACATGGGGGGGACGCAACAGGGGTTGTGTCGAATGGAGCCGAAGCAACACATCCTTTGCAATTTGCTTGGAAGAGGCATATCGTGATTGTAAAGGGGTATTAAAAGGAGACCTTCTGGAGCAGGCTGGATGACTGGAGAGATGGACACTTAGCGTAAACGAAGATCAATGAGGTAGTGGGAGGAGGAATGGAGGATGTAATGAAGAGTACGGTTTTTGCGTTGGTGCTACTTCTCACGTTTAGCACCTACGGATGGGCCCATATGACGGCCGGAGGTATGATGGGTGAACCGGAACAGGCTGAAGATCAAGGCGGATATCCCGTGGCGAGAGGTGGTTACGGCATGGGCTACGGCATGGGTCCGGGTATGATGGGCGGTTACGGCATGGGCTACGGCATGGGTCCCGGCATGATGGGTGGCTACGGGATGGGTTATGGCATGGGTCCCGGAATGATGGGTGGTTATGGACCGGGCTATGGCATGGGTCCCGGCATGATGGGTGGTTATGGACCGGGTTATGGCATGGGTCCCGGCATGATGGGCGGATATGCCCCCCAGACGCAAAAGTTTCTCGATGAAACCCGTGATCTCAGAAAAGAGATCCACAACAAGCAATTCGAGTATGCGGAAGCTCAGAGAGACCCAAAGACAACGCCCGAAACCCTATGGTTGCTTGAAAAGGAACTCCGGGAGCTGACGGGGAAACTCTCTGAAAAGATGTATGAGTATCAGCGCCCCCGTTAATCACGCCGAGGGCCGGGGCAAGCCCCCGGCCCGTTCTTCCTGAATGATGAGGTTCAGAGATGATTTTGCTCAACAAAATTTTAAGCCAATGGGGTGGCATGGGCTCTGGCATGATGGGGGGGTATGGCGGTTACGGTATGGGATGGTCCGGGATTATCGTTATGATTACCTTCTGGGTGTTGCTGATTGTTGGGCTCGTTTTTCTTATCCGATATCTTGCGACGTCCTCGAAAAATGAAAACCCTGATACGGAGGGAAAGGATACGGCCCTCGAGATACTCAAGAAGCGTTACGCCAGCGGAGAGATTGATAAGGACGAGTTCGAGGAAAGGCGCAGAGATCTCCAGTGACCCGGTAGAAGGTCTCTGTCCCTCGGGACGCCTTCACCTGCGTAATGCAAGGTTGAGATTGAGGCATGGGGCCTCGCCCCCGTAATATCGAATCCTCCCGTCCTCGGTCGCTTTGGTAAGCCTATGGGTGCCGGCTCAGCACACCTTGGCCTGCGCAAACACAATAGGGTTCGAATTATGGCCACCGTCCCCAAGCGTATTTGGGTTTGGTCTAAGGATGACGCCGCTCCCCTAATGTAGATGGTTCTGACGAAAAAGTTGGTAACAGACGTTCCGCCTACCAAGCATTTCCGTCCTGTTTAACTATCGAGTCTCAGTCCAGATTCAAACAATTTAGCCAGAGTCAACCCGGCGGGACCGTAGCATATGATTCGATGGAGTGGAGGAAATCCTACAAACCGAAAGAACAGGCTAGAAGAAAACGCCATATTTAGGCAACCTCGATATTTGGCATGTCATATGCTTCAACGGCCGGAGAGGGGGCACTCAATTCGGAGTGCCATTAGTTTTTACGGAGGTTCGTAATGAAGACGATTTGGATCGGTTTATCGATTGCCCTGGTTCTGGGAGCCACGGCCCTTGCGTTTGCTCACGGGCCTGGCTGGGGCGGCGGTTATATGGGCTATATGATGGGCCCCGGTTACGGGAACCATATGATGGACTGGGGCTATTCGGGTGGTCCCATGATGGGTTGGACCCGCCAACCGGCGGACCAGAAATTTCTCGACGAGACGGCGGACCTGCGGAAGGAGCTTAATACCAAGCGTTTCGAGTACTTCGAGGCGATTCGAAAACCTGATGTCGATACGGACACGGTAGCGAAACTGGAAAACGAGATAGAGACTCTTCAGCGTGAACTTTATGACAAGTTCCCGGGCTCTTCCTACGGCCCCTACGCCCGGTACGGCGGCGGGTGCTGGTAGAAACCTGACTTTACGTCCCCACCCTTAAGGGCAGTCCCGAAGGCGGGGCTGCCCCCCTTCCTTTTACGGTTTCGGGTCAAGGGCATGAGAAGACAACGGAGTACATGAAATGATACGAACACATCGGATCACACCCGTGCTTGGAAAGACATGGAGCTGTTCCGCGGCCGGGGCCCTGGCCGGGTACCTTCTCATACACCCCGCGGTGATGAGTGTCTCGGGTCTCATGAACCGGTCCGCTCACCTTGAGAAACTGTTCTCTTTCTCTGCCGTGTTCGCGGATGTCGTCCGTGCCTTTTCATGGACGATGCTGCCTTGGGCGCTCGGATTTGCCCTTGTCGGCGGGCTCTTCGGACGTTACTACTCCAGAAGCAAACGGGCGGAGGGCCTGATCCAGGAAAACGAGGCACGCTTCCGAAATATGGCGGAATCCGCCCAAGACGCCATCATCATCACTGACGACAGCGAAAAAATCACGTTCTGGAATGCGGCGGCGGAACGCATATTCGGTTTTGTGGGGTCCGAAGCCTTGGGCGCTTCGCTCGAAACGCTGGTGGTGCCGAACCGTGACAAGGCGCGCTATCTTGGAGCCTGGCGCCGAATCGTGCAAGAAGATAGCTGTCCGGGTAAGGGCAAGGTCGTCGAGGTTACCGCCAGGAGAAAGGGCGGGGGCGAATTCCCGGCAGAGCTTTCCATTTCCTGTTTTCTGGCAAATGGGCGGCGATATACCGTGGGCCTGGTACGCGATATCTCCGAGGCCAAACGCGCCGAGACCGAACTGAGAAAACAAGAACGGTTACAGGGCGTGCTCGAAATGGCCGGTGCGGCGTGTCATGAACTGAATAATCCCTTGCAGGTCATTATCGGATACGCTGATCTGCTTCTTGGAGACGTCGAACCTGAAGGCCCCCTCTATACGCATCTGCACACCATACGGAGCCAGGTGGAAAATATCGGTGAAATTACCCGGAAGATCATGAAGATTTCGCGTTATGAGACTCGCGACTATGCAAAGGGATCAAGAATTGTGGACATCGACAGGGCCACAGCCCTTCGCGAATAGACATGGGCCAAGACCTGGAAATATCCAGGTGCGAGAGCGGTTTTCAGGCAAACGCTTTGGCATCTATTCAGCCATTGCTATAAGTATTGCCTTCCTGCTAATTCTTCACTATCTGACTACGCCGGACAAGCACACCTGGCACAATATCTATACCGAGCTGCATTATATTCCCCTGCTTATCGCGGCCGTGGCCTTTGGCACCCGGGGCGCCCTGGTAACCTATGCCACGATACTTCTCCTCTATCTTCCGGTTCTTTTCAGCGGAACCGCTGGAAGCCCCGTCGAGCTACTGAACAAGGTCATTCATCTATCCTTCTCCGGAGTGTTTTCAACACTGATCGGTTATCTTGTGCAACGGGAGCGCCATACGAGGAAACAGGCTGAAGAGGCTAAGTATCTGGCAGGCGTAGGACAGGCCGCGGCGTCCATCGTCCATGATCTGAAGAACCCCCTGATTGTGGCCTCTGGCTTCGCGCAGCGTATCCAGGCCGGCAAGGGGAATCCAGGCTCGAATATTCAACCGGTCATCGAGTCGCTTTCGGATATGCAAAGGATCGTATCGGACGTTTTGGACGTAACGCGAAAACCTGTACCCGACCTGAGGGAACAGGATTTAAACAAGATGGTGGAAGCGGCGTGCGGTTGCTGCAATCCAAAGGCGAAGGATAAGGGAGTAGAACTCTGGGTTAACGCATTGCCGGAACCCACGATGCTTGCAATGGATCACGCCATGATGAAACGCTCCCTGATCAACCTGATTGACAATGCTGTGGATGCTTCGGCCTCCGGTCAGACGGTCACGGTTTCAATTGTAAGATGTAAGAATTCCAGTTCTGTAACCATCCAGGATTATGGACCCGGGATAGATTCTGAAACTATGGCTCATCTGTTCACTCCGTTCCATTCGAACAAGACCAGTGGAACGGGGCTCGGCATGGCGATTTCCCGAAAATTTATTGAAGCCCAGGCAGGGCAGATCAGGGTTGACAGCCGCATGAATATCGGAACAACAATAACGGTCACGTTTGCCCAGCAAAAGTGAACCTGTCATTACGAAACTTTCCCGTTAAAGCACCCGGCAAGCCCCCCTTTTTTTCCTCTACTTTGTAACCATGGGGTCTCGGCCCTGGTTCGTGCCTGGTCACCGCCTGGGCACATGGGTAAGGAGGACTAATAGCCACAGGCGAATTTGCCAAAGAGATCTTTTCTGGGATAATAAACGGCAAGAGTATACTGGTGCCGAAGCCATTGCAGGGATTTCCTGATGCATTCGCGATTTGCGGATACGCTCCCGTACCCTAAAGAGTCTGCCGCGGTTCTGGATCCGGCGTTCATTTAATACAGGGGGGAATCGATGAGTGTCTATA
>QJVM01000215.1 GCA_003235715.1 Nitrospirota bacterium | reverse complement strand
AATGTGGACAGGGCGCCGGGTTTTTTGTTGACTTTTGTTTTTTCCGTATATAAGCGTAACGATGTTACAATATTAGAAATTTGTTCTTTTAGGGACACAGGATCGTTTCCGCCGCCATAAAAAAAAACGCTATGGGCTGTAAATCCCTTTTTGTTTATGTTATGTCCACTTTTCTATCGATCATTTAAAACGATCGCTTGAAAATTGATTTTTTTCATGCGATCTTCATTCCCAGTCGGTCAGAAAATTGTAACGCAGTTTAATATACGGATACGCTAACAAACGAATGTTTCAGGAGAATGGTTAAATGAACAGTTGGAAAGCGAACATCTCCACATCGGTGGGGAAAAAGCTGATGATGGCCATTACCGGCCTCTGTTTCTGCGGTTTTCTGGTGGGGCATCTGCTGGGCAACTTCACCATGTACGGGGGCGGTGAATATTTTAACAGCTATGCCGAGCATCTGCAGTCCCTCGGCCCCATCCTCCGGGTGATCGAAGCCGGGCTTGTCATTCTGGCCCTGGTGCACATCATTACCGGGCTGCTTCTGTTTTTTCAGAACCGCAGCGCCCGGCCGGTGCGATACCAGATGGACAAACGGGGCGGCGGGCGGACCCTGGGCTCTGCCACGATGCCGTACACCGGCATCCTGCTCCTCTGCTTTCTGCTGTTTCACCTGATCCAGTTCACATTCGTGGACAAGACCGGAACCACCGTGTTCGACATGGTTGCGAAGGCCTATCAGAACCCCCTCTACATCGTTTTGTACATCGTTGCCGTCATCATTGTCGGCATCCATGTCAGCCACGGATTCTGGAGCGCGTTTCAGACCATCGGCGCCAACCATCCGAAATACATGCCCCTGATCAAAGTGGTGGGGCTGGTGCTGGCCTTCGCGGTGGCAATCGGGTTTGGTAGTCTGCCTGTCTACATTTCACTGACTGTTTAATAGAAGGGATAGAATCATGGTATTGGATTCAAAGATACCCGGCGGCCCGATTACTGAAAAATGGGATCGGCACCGGTTCGAACTCAAGCTGGTGAACCCTGCAAACAAGCGAAAATTCACGGTGATCGTGGTGGGGACCGGCCTTGCCGGCGGCTCCGCAGCCGCCTCCCTGGCCGAGCTCGGCTACAACGTGAAGAGTTTCTGCATCCAGGACAGCCCCCGGAGGGCCCACAGTATCGCGGCCCAGGGCGGCATCAACGCGGCAAAGAACTACCAGAACGACGGCGACTCGGTCTGGCGCCTCTTCTACGACACGGTGAAGGGCGGCGACTTCCGGGCCCGGGAGGCAAACGTCTACCGCCTGGCCCAGGTCAGCACCGAGATCATCGACCAGTGCGTGGCCCAGGGGGTTCCCTTTGCCCGTGAATACGGCGGGCTTCTGGCGAACCGCTCCTTCGGCGGCGCCCAGGTGTCCCGAACCTTCTACGCACGGGGCCAGACAGGCCAGCAGCTTCTGCTGGGGGCCTACAGCGCCCTTTCCCGCCAGATCGGCGCCGGAAAGGTGGAGATGTTCTCCCGCCGGGAGATGCTGGAACTGGTGGTGGCAGACGGCAAGGCCCGGGGCATCGTGACCCGGAATCTTACGACCGGCGAGATCGAGACCCATGTGGCCGACGCGGTGGTGCTTTGCACCGGCGGATACGGAAACGTCTTCTTCCTTTCCACCAACGCCATGGCCTGCAACGTGACGGCCAGCTACCGGGCCTACCGCAAGGGGGCCTGCTTCGCCAACCCCTGCTACACCCAGATTCACCCCACCTGCATTCCGGTGCACGGGGATTACCAGTCCAAGCTCACCCTCATGAGCGAGAGCCTCAGAAACGACGGCCGGGTCTGGGTTCCCAAGAACCCGGCTGACAAGCGGGCTCCCAAGGATATTCCCGAATCCGACCGGGACTACTACCTGGAGAACAAATATCCGAGCTTTGGAAACCTGGTACCCCGGGACGTGGCTTCCCGGAACGCCAAGGCCCAGTGCGACCTTGGAAAGGGCGTGGGGGACACGGAGCTTGCGGTCTACCTCGATTTCGCAGATGCCATCCAGAGAGACGGCCGGGATGTCATCGAGAAGAAATACGGAAACCTCTTCCAGATGTACGAAAAGATCACGGCGGAAAATCCCTATGAAACGCCCATGATGATCTACCCGGCGGTGCACTACACCATGGGCGGCCTCTGGGTGGACTACAACCTCATGAGCAGCATCGACGGCCTGTTCGTGCTTGGGGAGGCCAACTTCTCCGACCACGGGGCCAACCGGCTGGGCGCCAGCGCCCTCATGCAGGGGCTTGCCGACGGATACTTCGTGCTGCCCTACACCATCGGCGGCTACCTCGCCAGTGCTTCCCTGCCGAAGATCGGCACCGATCACGCGGCCTTCAAGGAGGCCGTGACCGAGACCACCCAGCGGACCGAAAAGCTTCTGTCCGTTCAGGGAAAACGCACCGTGGACGATTTCCACAAGGCCCTGGGACACATCCTGTGGGAGCACTGCGGCATGAGCCG
>QJVM01000150.1 GCA_003235715.1 Nitrospirota bacterium | reverse complement strand
TTATACTGTACCTGTTAATACGAAGACTGAAGTCGGAGCCGTACCCTCAGAATCTTGGGGGAAACCCTACCGGTGGGGAAAGCGACATCTCCGGAAAGTTTAATGACGTTCCCTGCAGGGGAATGCGTGGGCTTTCCGGCCGGGCTTGCCGGGGAAACCCGGGGGGGGCTGGCGGAAGTCGTGTTTATACTTAACCGGGGAGACACCTTGCGCCACGGGGCTCGTGATGCTGTACATGGAATGACCTGATGCTTGAAAGATATCTTGATTATCTATTGGTGGAAAAGGGACTCTCGCGAAATACCCTGACATCGTATCGGGCGGACCTCAGGCAGTTTCTTGATTTCGCTCGGAGTTTGGGAGAGTCTGCGACGCGTTTTTCAAGGGACACGATTGGCTCCTTCTGCCTTAAAGGTCTTCAGGCGGGCAAGTCGGCCACATCCGTCTCCCGCAGCCTTTCTGCTATCCGGGGCTATGCCCGGTTTCTTCTTCTCGAGGGGGTCATGGCCAAAGACCCCACGGAGAATATCAAGAATGTCAGGGGCTGGCAGCGTCTCCCCAAGGCCGTAAGTACAGCGGATATTCGGAAACTGCTGGATACCCCGCGGGAGGGGCATATCGGATTGCGGGATATGGCCATGATGGAACTCCTGTATTCCTCGGGCCTCCGGGTGAGTGAACTGGTCACCCTCCGTCTCGACGCGGTGAACTATGAGGCCGGATTTCTAGAGGTAACCGGGAAGGGTTCGAAGACGAGGGTTGTGCCGGCCAATGCGCGCGCGCTCCAGATCCTCAGGAGGTATCTGCTCGAGAGTCGCCCCAGATTGCTGAAGGGGAGGGCCTCGCCTTACTTTTTCATTTCCCAGGGGGGCCGCCGAATTACGCGGCAGCGTTTTTGGCAGACACTGAGGAAGTATGGGAAGGAACTCTCTCTGGACCTGTCGCCTCACATGGTCAGGCACTCCTTTGCCACACATCTGCTGGAGGGCGGGGCGGACCTGAGGGCTGTTCAGAAGATGCTGGGCCATGCGGATATTGCCACGACACAGATATACACCAAGGTAACGACGGACCGATTGAAGAAGGTTCACAAACAGTATCATCCCCGAGGATAAGGAGCCGCTCACACATGTTCAGAAGACTGACCATCGAAGAATTGAAGAAGTGTTGCGAGCCGGAGATTTTCTCGTTCGAGACAACAAATGATCTGCCGGAACTTCCCGGCATCATCGGTCAGGACCGGGCCCTCCGAGCCCTTGAGTTCGGACTCGATATAACCAGCGAAAAAGGATACAACGTCTACATCCTAGGGGAGCAGGGGACCGGGAAGATGACGGCCATCTCAAGGCTTCTGGAAGAGAAAGCGGCCCGTGAACCCGTGCCCAATGACGTGTGTTATGTGCACAACTTCGCCAAACCGGATGCTCCACGGGTTTTGGAGTTTCCTCCGGGGAGGGGCAGCGCGTTTCGCAAGGACATGGATGAACTGGTCAAGATTCTTCAGCAGCAGATTCCCAAGGTCTTCGATTCAAAGGAATATGAGGTTCAGAAAGCCCGGATCTTCGAATCGTTCCAGAAGAAGCAGCGGGAACTCTTCACGGCACTGGAAGAGGAGGCCCGGGAAAAACACTTCGCCATACGAAAGCTGGCCAGCGGACTGGTTATGGCCCCACTCAAAGTGAACGGAGAACCCCTCACGGACGAAGAATACGAGGCTCTGGACCAGGAAAAGAAGGATGCCATTGAGGAGACAGGAAAGGCCCTCCAGGAACAACTGAACGATACGGCACGGCGCGTTCGGCAGGAGGAGAAGAACGCCAAGGAGGCTGTAAAACAGCTCGACCGGGATGCGGTCACAGGAGAGGTTTCCCAGTTGGTAAACGAACTCGAGAGCAAGTACCGGGACCTCGAGGCCGTAGTTGTGTACCTGAAAGAGGTCGAGGAGGATGTTCTGGACAACCTTCAGGACTTCCGGACGGTCGAAGAGCCGCAGCAGCAGATGATGATGCAGATGATGCGAGGGGGGCGTGGGGAAACCGATTTTACCCGTTACAGGATCAACGTCCTTGTTGACCATACGCAGACGAAGGGGGCTCCGGTCATCATCGAGTCCAATCCGAATTACCTCAACCTGTTCGGACGGATTGAACAGAAGGTGCAATACGGCATGGCCTTTACGGATTTCACGATGGTGAAGGCCGGGAGCGTTCACAAGGCCAATGGCGGTTACCTCGTGGTGGACTGCCTCGACCTGCTCAAGAACATGTTCTCCTACGAAGGCCTCAAACGAGTCCTCAAGAACCGCCGTATCGGAATGGATGATGTCTGGGAGCAGTACCGGCTGATATCCACCATGACCATGCGACCCGAACCTATTCCCCTGAACCTGAAGGTGGTGGTGGTCGGGAGTCCGAATTTTTATTATCTTCTATACAACCTGGACGAGGAGTTTCGACAGCTGTTCAAGGTCAAGGCTGATTTCGACGGACGGATGACCCGCAACGAGGAATCCCTCATGAAATATGCCTCGTTCGTGGCCAGCCAATGCAAGGTGGATAATCTGAAACCTTTCGACAGGACGGGTGTGGCCAAGGTGGTGGAGTATGGGACGCGCCTGAGCGAACACCAGGGCAAGCTTTCGGCGCGTTTTGGTCTGGTGGCCGACCTGCTCCGGGAAGCCGATTACTGGGCGGGGCGAACCGGAAGCGCTGTGATTCGAGCCGAACATGTGCAAAAGGCCCGCGAAGAGAAGGTTTACCGGAACAGCCGTGTCGAGGATGTGCTTCGAGAGGCCACGCTGGAGGATACCTTTATCATCGAGACTTCAGGCCGCAAGGTGGGACAGATCAACGGCCTGGCGGTTCTTGGCACCGGAGACTACATGTTCGGTAAGCCTTCACGGATCACCTGCCGGGTCTATGCCGGGAAGGCGGGCGTGGTCAATATCGAACGGGAAACCAAGATGAGTGGAAAGGTCCATGAGAAGGCCATTCTGATCCTTTCCTCGTATCTGGGCGGGCGTTATGCTCATCAGAAGCCGATCAGCCTTTCGGCCTCGATTGGATTTGAACAGCTTTATGAGGGGGTCGAGGGAGACAGTGCCACATGCGCGGAACTCTACGTGCTTTTGAGCAGCATCGGAAGAGTGCCTCTCCGGCAGGACCTTGCCATAACCGGAAGCATGGACCAGCACGGGGAGGTCCAGCCCATCGGAGGCGTAAATGAAAAGATTGAAGGCTTCTTCGACATATGCAAGTCGAGAGGCCTGGAGGGCACCCATGGGGTGGTCATTCCGTCCCGGAATGTGAAGAATCTCATGCTCAGGGACGAGGTGCTGGACGCGGTGAGCTCTGGTCATTTCCACATCTATACGATAGACCGGGCCGAGGAAGGCCTGGAACTGTTCACCGGGCTTGAGGCTGGGGCACCGGATGACAAGGGCAACTATCCAGAAGGAACATTCAATCACGCGGTTATGAAACGGCTTACAGAGCTGGCAGAGGTTCACAAAGCCAAATCGGGCAAGAAGGAGAACGGGGAAAATGATGCCGGAAATAATAATGAGGAGAGGAAGCTCAAATCCTGACAGCGGTTTGAGCCCAAAAGGTTCTTGTCCGTTAGCCGACGCGGCGTGATATCGTCCAAAAAGCCCATGGATTCGGCTCCGATCGTCGTGGGCCCTCTCGCCAATCGTATCCCGTGCCGGGAGATATATGTTTAAGCGCGGTCTCTGGATTCTTGAATATGGGTTCCTTCTGTTTGGGGGACTTGTGGCCTACGCGTTGCCGCTGAAGCTGTTGCGGCCCGGAGGACGCGTTCTCGGCCGACTTCTGCATGCGGCGGCACGCAGCCGGCGCAAAATTGCGCTCAAAAACACGCGGCTTGTATATGGCCATGAAAGACCGGAGCTTGTGCGGAGGAGCTTCGAAAGTATAGGAATTACGATTCTAGAGATGCTGCGGATCCTTCTTGGTCGAAGAGACCTGCTCGAGACTACGGTCATTGAAGGTCTCGAAAACGTCTTCCGAGCCCGGGCTTGCGGTCGACCCACGATGGTAATTACGGGACATCTTGGGAACTGGGAGTTATTTGCGAACGCAGCGGCCCTTCAGGGTTGCTTGAATTCTCTGGTGGCACGGCCCCTGGATAACCCCTATTTGAACGGACTGTTGGAGCGGCTTCGGAAAAAATATGGAAATTCAGTGATCTATAAGAAAGGGGCTTTGAAACTGATTCTCCGCAGTCTGACAAGCTTCCTGAACGTGGTCATTATGATTGACCAGGGAGTCCGAAGGCCGGAGGGAGTAATCACAGATTTTCTGGGTCGAAAGGCCTACACGACCCGGATGCCGGCACTCCTGGCGCTGAAGACGGGAGCGGCCGTATTCCCGGGGACCATCAGACGGACCCCTAAAGGACATATCGCTTTGATAGGTCCGCAACTGCCGCTCGTTCGTACGGGAAATTCTGAGACGGATGTGACGCTGAATACGGCGCTCTATGCCCGGATGCTTGAGGAGCGGGTTGCTGCCTGCCCTGAGGAATGGTTGTGGATCCATAAGCGCTGGAAACGTATTCCTGAGAACGAAGCGGTGTGGTGAAGACAGAACCTCAAAATATTCTGGTGCGCGAGGTGAACTGGATCGGGGACGCGGTGATGACGCTCCCGGCGCTATCTTTCCTGAAATCCTTCTATCCGGGGTCCCGTCTGTCGGTGCTGGCGCGGCCCTGGGTGGCCGATCTTTTTCTTCATCACCCGGCCGTGGACGAAATAATCAGATACGACCGGCAGCGCCGCCACCGCGGTCTCAAGGGGAGATGGGCCCTGGCTCGCGAACTCAGGAAACACTCCTTTGATCTGGCGGTCCTTTTTCAAAATGCTTTCGATGCAGCCTTGCTGGCGTTCCTGGCCCGTATACCCGTTCGAGTAGGATACGACCGGGATGCCAGGAGGGCTCTGCTTACCCATGTGGTCGGGCTCAGACCGGATCACGAAACGAGGCATCACGTGGACTATTATCTGGACCTCCTTGAGGGTTGGCGCGGCCGTGATCCCCGCGAGCAGACACCTCCTGTCCTCTCCCTGTATCTCAGCCTGGAAGAAGAGGCATGGGCCAGGCAATTTCTGGAGGCTCGAGGTATGGAACCAGGGGCCTTTATCGGGTTGAATCCCGGGGCCACCTACGGCTCCTCAAAACGTTGGTTTCCTGAGAGATTCGCGCAGGTGGCTGATGGCCTGATGGCACGGACGGGAATGAAAACAATCATTTTTGGGGGCCCCGGAGAGCGGCAGATCGCAGAGGAGATTAAGCATGAAATGCAGGGCACCGCAATCGTTGTGGCGGGGGAAACCTCGGTAAGACAATTGATGGCGCTCATTTCCGTGACCGGCCTCTTTATCACCAACGACTCGGGGCCCATGCATATCGGGGCTGCGTTCAACCGGCCCCTGGTTGCGCTTTTTGGTTCAACCTCTCCAGAGGCGACAGGACCCTATTCCGAGAAAAGCCGGGTGGTCCGGGCCACGGGCCCGGATTGTACCCCGTGTTTTCTTAGGGAATGCCGGAGGCATGACCTGGAATGCATGAACACGATCATGCCCAAGGACGTTATCGAAGCGGCCATGGATGTCTATAAAGAAGGACGAGAATGATTCCACGTACCGACGAAAGCGCAGGGAGGCCGGCGGTTTTTCTTGATCGGGACGGAACGGTCATCGACGACGTGGCGTATCTTTCGCGCCTGGAGGACATCCGGCCGGTTCCGGGAGTATCAGAAACGCTTCGTAAGCTTAGAGAGGCCGGGTACGCAGTGGTCCTCGTTACAAATCAGTCAGGCGTGGCGCGAGGTTATTTTGATGAGATTTTCGTACAAGAGACGCATCGGGTTCTGGAGGAACTTCTGGATTTCCGTTTTGATGGTATTTATTACTGCCCCCATGGGCCGGATGACCGGTGCCCATGTCGAAAGCCTTCTCCCGGGATGGTGAACAGGGCTATTGAAGAACTCTGTCTGAAAAGACCAGGGTCCTACGTGGTCGGCGACAAGGATGCAGATATGGAACTGGCCCGGAATACCGGCCTGCAAGGCATTCTGGTACGAACGGGGTATGGTCAACAGTACTCCGGCCAGACCCATGCTTCACACGTTGCGGATGATATCAACGAAGCCTGCGAATGGATTATCGGCAGGCGCCCACAGGGACAATGACGGCTCTGGAATCTCCCGGGCGGTTACTCATCATCAAACCCAGTTCCCTGGGAGACGTGATCCACGGTCTTCCTTTTCTCAATGCCGTTAGGAGAGAATGGCCTGAGGCGATGGTGCACTGGGTGATTGGGAAGGGTCTTGAGGAACTGATTGCTTCCACTCCCGGAATCGACCGGTTGATCTCCTTCCCCAAGGACGAATGGAAGCAACGGGGTGTCCGGGCCATTCCGGACATGTGCAGGTTCCGGAAGATGCTTGGTGCAGGGCATTACGATATGACCGTGGACCTCCAGGGCCTCCTGCGGAGCGGCGTGGTCACGATGTGGTCGCGCGCGGATGTGCGCGTTGGGTTTGCCGATGCACGGGAAGGAGCCGCATTTTTTTACAATAGGCGGGTCGGATGCCGTGATGTGGTTCATGCTGTGGACAGGAATATGGCAGTGGCAAAGGCTTTGGGCTGTCATAGTGAGGAGGTTGAGTTTGGTCTTGGCCTTCGGGAGTCGGATGCCGCAGACGCTTCGGAAATCCTCTCGAAATGCGGGATAGACAAGGACTTTCTGGTCATCAACCCCGGAGCACGCTGGAAGACCAAAATTTGGCCGGCCGCCCGGTTTGGAAGAGTCGCTTCGGAGATCCACGAGGCTTCCGGCCTGAGGTCGGTGGTGACCGGAGGGCCGGGAGATATTGAAATCGCGCATGCCGTCTGCGCAGCGGCTGACGGCGCGGCTGTTTCCCTGGCCGGCCGAACGCGTCTTGGGGTGTTGACCGGCATACTTGCGCGGGCGCGGGCATTGCTATCCAATGACTCCGGCCCCATGCACGTGGCCGTGGCCCTTGGTCGTCCGGTGGTGGCGATCTTCGGCCCCACGGACCCCGCAAGGACCGGACCTTACGGAAAGGGCCATGTGGTCCTGCGTGCCAGTGTTCCATGCGCGCCATGTCGTAAGAGGGAATGCAGCGACATGGGATGCATCCTTGGTGTTGAGCCCGCGGACGTGACGGCGGCCGTCCTGGGCATCCTCGAAGGGGCGTGAAGTTATCAGGAAAGGCTTTCTCCGGGGCGGGAGCCTCGTTTTTTTCATGAATCCTAGGCAAATCATATTTCTGCTGACCATCGTCATGTGCCTGGGCTTTCCTAGTCCCGATGGGGCAGAGGACGGGAGGGGAAAAGAGGGTCGCATCCTCGAACAATTTGATTTTCAGTTGACCTGGATTGGAATCCGGGTAGGTTCAGGGGTTCTGGAACTGCGCAGAAACGGTGCCACCCGCAAATTTTCCTCACTAGCCCGTTCGACGGAATGGGTATCCCGTCTATATCCCGTAAACAACTATGCGTTTACCGATATCGAGGACGATGGTCTCCCTCGTCACTATGAGAATATCCAGCGGGAGGGCCGCTATCGAAGTCACAAGGAAGCCTTTTTTGATGACGGCCGTATTCGCTATCTTGATCACATATCGGGAAAGACCTTCGAAAGTGAGACGGAAGTTCGGTATCATGATGTCCTATCCGCCTTCCTTGCAAGCAGACGTCTCGAGCTGCTCCCCGGGAAGTCCGTCCATCTGGATATCTTTGACGACGGGAAGGCACAGAGGGTCGAAATCCGCGTACTGGGTAGAGAGACGATCGAAACCGCTTTGGGAACCATGAATACCGTAGTTATTGAACCTGTCCTGGCTTCAGACGGATTGTTCAGACACAGGGGACCCATGCGCATATGGCTGAGCGAAGATGAACGCAGGCTTCCCGTAAGGCTTGAGGCCAGAGTGTTGCTGGGAGCTGTCCGGGCAAGTCTGGTGGGTGGTATATTTTGAAACATGACCTACTAGGGAAGCCCCTGAAATGCAGTCGTTTTTAGAAGATTTTGAGGTTGGTAAAATGACACATATGGGTCATATACGCCGTGTTAAATCTGCCTATTTTTTGTGCAATATGGAGGCGAGGCCTATCTGTAGCGGCGATTGCCACCTTAGCATCACGGTTTTAAACAAAGCTTGTGGATAACTTCTTTCCACTGCCTGAATCGATATGCTTTACTAATAACGATAATCATTTAAAATT
>QJVM01000021.1 GCA_003235715.1 Nitrospirota bacterium | reverse complement strand
GGCCGGTGCCCACGATCCCGGTGAACATGAAAAGACCGATTTCCACGTAGAGCCATTTTTCCACCACGTATCGGTCCACACCCGTGAGTTTCATGAGGATGAAGGCCATAATGGCACCTGTAACCAGCTCCCAAGCTCCCTCCACCCAGAGATGGATGACCCACCACCAGTAGTACCAGTCGATCACCTCGTTCTCGTAAAACGGAATTCCAAAAAGATAAAGCAGGGCCAGAAACAGAAGCCCGCCGAGCAGGGTCCCCTGGATCACGGTCCAGTTCCGCGCCTTGAACATGCTCATACCGACGTTGAACAGGAAGAGAAGCGCTCCGACCACCACGACAAGGTCCAGCGGCCTGGGAATCTCAAGGAGAGGCCGTCCCTGGGTCCAGCCCAGAAGAAACCCTATGATGGCGGTGACCCCGGTGACCAGCAGTGCAATCAACTGCAGGTACGCGATGTTCACGGAAAAGAGTTCCGCCTTTGTCTCCTCGGGAACGATGTAGTACGTGCCCCCCATGAACCCGAGAAGCATCCAGAGAACGAGCAGGTTGGTATGAATAGCGCGGGCCGTGGAAAACGGGAAAATGTCGACAATGGACTGGGGAATCGTCACGGTGTAGTTGAGGGCCAGCCAAAGCCCCACCACCACCTGGAGAATAAACAGCGGCATGGCTGCGGCGAAATACCAGTAGGCTACACGTTGGGATTTATATTCCATGGAACCCTCCCTACTTCAGCCCCGAGAGAAACCGGGCCACATCCTCAATCTCACGATCTGAAAGACCGCTCTGCGGCGGCATCAGGGCCTGCGGGTTCACGCTCTTGGGGTCTCGAATGTACTGTCTGATTTCATCGAGGCTCTTGCGGCCGCCCACCGCGTCCAGGGCCGGCCCGAAGGTTCCCCCGGCTCCCTGAAGGGAATGGCAGTTCATACATCCTTTTGTCTTGAAGACGGCCGCTCCGGGAGACACGCCCTGAGTCGCCACCATACGCGCCTCGCCCCGGCTGAGCCCTTGCCCGCTGTCCTGGGGGGGCCAGTCCCCGTTTTCAATGTTCCCGACCCATCTAAAGAAAGCGACCAGCGAGTCGATCTCGGATTCCGTAGCGTGCACGTTCGGCATCTTCCGAACGGATTTCGCAAAAGCGGCTTCCGGACTTCGGATGCGATAACGAACGCCCTCTTCGCCCACGCGCTGGACGACTTTCGTCAGATCCGGGGCATAATAGCCGCCGAAACCGAGGATGGTGTGGCAATCATTACAGTTGTACTTCTCAAAAACTCTTTTTCCTGCAACCACGTCATCCGATAACTGATCCGCATGGGAAAGAGCCACGACCTGTCGGTGCGTGTCCCATGTTAGCCACAGAAAGATGACGGTAGAGGAAACTGTTCCCAGAAAGAATATCCAGAATGCGACTCTCTTTGTCATCAGTACCTCCTTGACGGGTACTATCTTTTCGGGTTTACGGGGCAGGGGTCGGACGGTAGAGCCTGGCCCAGCACCCAGTCGGTTGAAATGGGCCCGGAGACCCTTAGTAAGGAAAGTTCGTTATTCGAGGTGTGCGACCAGGCGGTTCAGGACGCCCATCTGCCTGATGGCCGAGGCTTCGTCGGACAGTAGAGCGTTCACTTTCGCAATGAACATCGTATCGTCTTTCATCGGCACCCATCCTCGTTAAACCGCTGATGAGAACTTCCGTATAAGGCCGATTATACGCCTGTCCCCATGGACTCACAACTGCTCGAAGAGAAGGGAAGGGATTCGATGACGTTGAATCCGTAATGATGCAGACCTGTTTGGCGCGAGTTCCTGAATTGGTCGCGTCTATTCAATTCGTTTTCCATGCTGCTAGCCCAACATCGGCGACAGCCCGGGCGGAAGAGAAAGCGGCTTCGGCTGTTTGAGCCCCAAGGCCGTTTCGGGGGCGAGTTCCGAAGCCGCTTGGAGCCGGGGCTGAACAGGAGGCGATGGGGCGCCCTTTCTTTTGGTTCGTTTTCTTTGGGCGGCAAAGAAAATGAACCTGAATGTATAGGGGTGCAGATTCCATATTACACCTCGAATCACAAGGATACTCTGCATGCTTTTTGCGCCCTATACACCTCCGCCCATGAGGCGTACAATCGGACCATGGTTTACATTTATTCCGCTTGTGACTATACGTCCTGATGCTGGAAGCCCTGTTTACCCCGAAGGCCGTGGCCGTGATCGGTGCATCGCGCACCGAGGGGAAGGTCGGCCACGATCTCGTTAAGAACCTGATAGGCGGCGGGTACAAGGGAGCGGTGGTGCCCGTAAACCCGTCCGCCAATTCCATCCTGGACCTCAAGTGCTACGACAGCCTGAAGAACTACGGCAGGTCCATTGACCTTGCTCTGATCGCCGTCCCGGTCCCGGCCGTGCTAGAAGCCATAAAAAGTGCGGTGCGGGCGAAGGCCGGGGCCATTGCCGTGATCACCTCCGGGTTCAAGGAATCGGGTGGCGAAGGCATCGAGCGGGAAAAGCAGATGGCCGCCTATTGCCAGTCCGAAGGCGTGCGGCTA
>QJVM01000267.1 GCA_003235715.1 Nitrospirota bacterium | reverse complement strand
GCCAAAGCTGTGTGCCAGCGCGGGATTCGTTACGCTGCAGGGAGGAGTCTTCGAAAGGAAGGCGTGCACGGCGTCAGCCTTTACGGGTCAGTCACGATCCTCAGGCTTCGAAACGATTCTGATTCTCGGCTTCAGAAACTCAATGCCCAACGGCTGTGACCTGGCCTTGTTCTTTCGTATGGGGAGCCTCCATCGGCCCCCGCGCGAAGTCGAGTCCAGGAGGGGAAGGTCAAAAGACCCGACCTGATTATAGTTGAACCTTGTTCGAGCCGAGACCTCCGCATTGACGCCCGCAATAAGGCAGGGTTGTCGCCCTGCCTTACAGGCGAGGAATATCTTTACTCGTCGAGTATTCCCCAGCCGTTCGCGGAGTGTTTGAACGTTATCGTCCCCTGTTCGATCTCGTCTATCTTTTGGCCGGCAAAGTCACAGGTTTCCGTAGCCTTGCAGAGCCTGGAATAGTAAGGTTCGTAGGGCTCATACCCCGTTGCATAGGCCACCCTGGCTATCCCCTTCTCCTTGTCAATCAGCCGTTCATCGATGGATTTCAGAACCTTGCGGGCAACAGGGCCTGAAAAGAAGTAGAAAGGTCGATGCACGTCGCTATACCACTTATTGTGAATCTTGCCGTCCTCACTCAACCAGACACCAAGAATGTTATCCTCGTCCCCCTTATCTGTCGGAATATATCGATACAGGCCCTCCAGCTTGATACGTTCCTTGTTGAGATACCCCTCTCGTATCAATGTCTCGATATATTCGCCCTCCGTGGTTCCGAGGTAATGGGGAACCTTGTCATTGGAATATTCGATCTGTGGAAGCTTCAGGTCCTCATTGATGAGGTCCCTGGCTTCCTCCTCAGAGAGGGCGAGGCCCCTGCCACAGCTCGTCAGGAATGCGGTTCCACAGAGGACCAGGACGGCCGTCAGGATATATCTCGTGGTTCTTCTCATTTGATCCCTTGCTTTGAGTTGAAAGAGCAGAACTCCTTCGCGTCCCCCTTGATACATGAAATTCTCGAAGCTCCAGTCGGCAAAGGCATGCCACCACCGTTTCAGAACAGATAGTTGATGACCCTGATTCCGTGGACCTCTAGCCTATCATACCGGAAGACAGCGTCATGGTTAAAAACCGGCCTGGCGGGCATGATTCCCTTGACAGCGGGCTGAACCTGGATGCGCGAACAGCCATCACAGTCGTTTAGGGGTTTCACCTTTATGCCCCTGAGGGCAAGGGCTGAGGACTTGCGCAAAAACAGGCTTGGTGTGACCGCAAAATGGAAGTTCACCGCGGATCGGTTTCTGATGACCATGTCGAATACACAGACATCTATATGTGGAGGTTTAGTCAGGCTGGTAGGACAAAATCCTCAGCCAATCTTAAGGGAAACACGGACCGAATCCCGCACCGGTTTTCAGCGGGAACCGGCCAGTATTGCCCATTGAAATATTTTATATATCTATTAGCGTTGATATTTGGGGCTTATTTTCGGCCATCGGCATTGAAGGAGGTGGGGCTGATTTGCTATTTTTTTACGTGTCGTCATTCACTCGGCACGTAGATAAAGATAAGAATACGCACGGGGAGAAGGGCATGCTTCTCCCTTTTTATTTTGGTCGGGCACGTCTGGGTGAATCGCAAACAACACGCCCGCCTACCCGGAATGGAGTCATACGTGAGTAAGTTTAATTTTGCCTGGACCTTTTCTATCAGTGAACGCCGTGCGCTGAGTATGTACACAGGATTTCGGCATCTCTCCTACACTCTTTTCAGTATTGGATGTCTGATCATCATCTATTATCAGCCCTATAGAAATCTGATTCTGGAACTGAATGGGACTGAAACCTACGAGTGCATTCGTGCCAATAAATCCGCTTTCTTTGCCTTCTTCTTCATGCTCTACAGCTATATCGCTTATCTGATGGCGGAACGGTATCACAAAAGAATTCTGGAACACCGAAGGCAAATATTCAGACGCCGTTACTTTCGCGCGTAAACCCTGAGGCTTTACCCCGGCAATCGCCACAACGGTTCCACTCCCCCCGTGATATTCAGCGCAGAGGAGCCTTCCTCCTCGAAGGATCATTTGCATCGGTGAGCCTTGAACCTCCCATGCCGACGAAGCCGAGAATTCCTTCCCGGGGCTCGGGCCTCCAGGATTGAGGAGAATCCGGATCGGAACCAGGATAGGAAATGGAGGTCAGTCAGTGAGCGTGTCCTTGGATCCGGAAGAAAACAGATTCGCATAATAGTCATACCGGATCCTTGGGTTCTCCCGAATCTGCCGCACGCGATCCGGGTATCCGTGCTTTTCATAGAACAGGAGGCCCTTGTTCAAAGCGTCCCAGATAGGTTGCCGCCAGAGTTCGCTATAGGGATCTTTCAGGAAGGCCGCGAGGGCCCGGTCGTACCAGGCTAAGGCCTCGTCATGGTCACCCGTCGCATCGTAAAGGTCTGCGATGAGAAAACCGACCGGTGAGGTCCCAAACCATTCGCTGTATTTCTTGTAGTACGTCATGGCTGTTTCCGGGTAACCCGCGTCAACCAGCAGGTCGGCAAAAGCCAGAACATGGTACAGCATGTCAGGATTCCGTTCGTAAGCCCGCGCAAAAAATCGCACCCCTTCCTCGATGTGTCCTGCAGTCGCAAGAACGAGGCCAAGGTCGGCCAGTCCGCCGCAATAGTTATGGTCCATGAGGCAGCTCCGTTCGGCGGACGCGAAAGCCTGGTCCACATGCCCCAGTTCGTAGTGGGCATACGCCGCATACAGGTGGAGGGCAGGGTCTTCGCCCCGCCGCGCGATGGTGCCCTCAAGGTAAGATAGAAGCGTTTCGGCCTGATTGATTCCCAGCATGTGCTGAACGTGCTGGAAGATCATGCCTGTTTCAGGATGCGATTCTCCGAAGACCTCGGGTTCACGGAGCAGCCGGAGGACCCAGTCTCCAAGCCAGCGCTGGGCAAGCGGCAGATAGTTTCCGTTTACCGAATAGGACACCAGGGCGGTCTCCACCCGGTACGCCCTTGAGTGAAGCTGCGTGAACAGTCTTCCGACAGCCTCCAGGAGGTTCGTGCCGTACTGTTCAGCCATCTTCGGGAAAAAGTCCGCATCTATACTGAGAACCACCGGTTGATCCAGTGCCGGGAGTTGTTCCGGGCTGCAAATGTGCAGCGGAATCCCGAAGGCCTCACCGCAGTAACATCCCCCGGTGCTTGAGAATCCTTCAATATCACGGTCCGTGAGCCGACAGCTCCGGAGAAATGAATACATCTGTTCGTCCGAATCGGCGTGATTGAAGATGGGATAGGGAATAACCCAGTACACTTCCTTGATGATCCCCAGATGCGCCGCCGCATACAGAAAACTCCCCATGTCATAAAGCCGCGAATCGCCGGAACGGCTGGCCTCCCGCAGGCCGTTTACATCCCCTTGCGCATAAAGTACCTTCAACTGGGCCATGTGTTCTGCGGCTCGCCATCGAAGGTCGTCATGAGCATCCACGTGAATGAGGGTCCCATTTCGGATACCATGGCTGGCCCACAACGTCAGCGCGTCGCCGTGGTTTTCCAGGCTGTAAACCGGCTCTATGGGAGTCTTGCCCAGCATCGGATATTCCCGGGTTTCCGGTGTGGGGGAGCACCCCCATGATGTAATGGTGAGGGTCGCCGCGACCGCAAGAACAGTCAGCCACCAAAGTCTCTCTGCAGACGGGAGACGGAATTTCACCGAAGGGGAGGCAGATAAGTCCAAAGAAGTCATTGGTTCCGATCGATCAGGTAGGGTTCAGGGAATAAGAACGCACGTCCCCACGTAAAATGCACCCCGCAACTAACGAAACGTTTATCACCCTTGGGCCGCGCTGTCAAGGATTAAGCGCAGCGGGGCCTTTCGAGGAATGAGCGAGGACTCCCCGCACAGGCTTTATCAAGAAATGCCCGTAAAGACACCGATCCAGATCCTCAAGGCCGCCGCCGCAATGAGAAACGCCAATATGACCCGAAGGATTCGAATCGATGTTTTCCGGCTGAGACGGCTTCCAAGGGCGGCGGCCGGTACGACCGTAATGAGAATCGGTATGGCCAGTCTCCAGGCAATCTGGCCTGTGGCCGCCTTTCCAATGAACGCCGCGGCTGAGGAAAGGGTGACGATGGCCAGGTTTGAGCCTATGGCAATCCGCGTGGGCACGCGCACATAGGCCCGCATCAGGGGAATCAGGATAAAGGAACCGCCTTGCCCGACCAATCCGCCGAGAAAACCCACTCCGGAGGCTGCGGTCACAGCCCGATATGGTTTGAAGAGGATATCTCGCGCCTGCGGGTACTCCGGGTCCTCCTTCAGGGGAAGGAACATAATGCAGGCTGCAGTAAAGGCAAGGCCGGCAAATACCGAAAGCAAAACCTGGTCTGAAACGAAACCGGAAGCAGCCCCACCGACTCCTGCCGCAATGAAGATGCTGGTCCCCATATAGAGGGTCAATGGGGAGGAGACAAAATGGTATCGACCGTGAGCCCATGCGCCGGAAAGGCAGGCCACCAGACCCTGAACGATAGTCAGGCCCGCAACGGTCTTCATGGATAGGGCCGCGACGCCGAAATACGGCGGCACATAGAGAAGCAGGGGGGCCATGACAATGCCCCCGCCAATGCCGACTAGGCCGGACAGGAAACCGGAGACCAGCGCAAGGCCGCCGATGACCAGGTAAATCCCCATGGTCGAACGCGTCGCCGGCGGGTCCGATTACCTGGGAAGTTTCCCCTCAAAGAGAACGGTCTCGGGAAGGGATTTGACGCTCACCTTCTGAAAGCCGGTCTCCCGGAGCCATCCGGAGATCTCCCTTGGCGTATAGCAGCGCCCATGCCGCGTGGCCACGAGCATGTTGACAGAGAAAAGGGCCGCTGGAGGTGGGGCCGTTCTGGCCTCGTTGATCGGAAACTCCTGAACCAGAACTCTTCCGCCCGGATTCATGGCTCGTCGGCATTTCCTAAGCAGCTTCTTGTTCTCCTTCTCTGAAAAGGCATGAAAGATCTGGCTGATCATGACCAGGTCGTAACCTTGCCCGATGTCGTCCACAAGAAAGTTGCCGGTCTTGAACCGGATACCTTTGGCCCCGGATTTCCGGGCCAACCGTCGTGCAATGGGTGCCGTCTCCGGAAGGTCAAAATGGGTGGTTGCGATACCCAGATGCGCAAAGGCGATGGCATTGGTCCCGGGCCCGCCGCCAAGATCCAGGGCCGTTTTGACCCCTTTGAGAGAAACCGACTTGAGCAGACTCTCGGTACGAAGCACGGAGAGGTTGTGCATGCCCAGGATGAAGGCCTCGTGGTCCACGGCCCGGTGAGCGGGTCTCCCGGTTATCATCACCTGGTCGAGGGCAGACCAGTTTTCCCACATGGTCGATGCATGACGGATGATGTCCCCCTGATATTCAGGCGATTTGCGCAGAAGATACCGGGTACTGACCGGCAGATTCCGGTACAGGCCTGCCTTGCTCTTCCGAACCAACTCGATACCGGTAAGTGCATCCAGCAGGATTTCCGTGGCCCTCTCATCCGTGTTCAGTCTCTTGGCCAGCTGCGCTGCGGAAACCGGTTTTCTCAGCTTCTCGAAAACATCCAGGTTGTTCGCCGTAATCACGACGCGCGAGGCAAGAAACCCCGTGTACATTTTCCTGAGCATAAGCAGATCATCGGTCACCATGAACCACCTCCCCTTCTTCTATGATGTTTTCCTCGCTACCCGCCGTTCACGGGAAGCCCAACCCCGGTCCCCCCTTGAAGGGAAATTCCAGGTTCCCCGGTTCATAGAAAAGGATATACGCCCGGGGACGTTTTGGCAAAAAAACGCCCCCGCTCTTCGTGTCAACCTTGTGGGATGCTGAAGAAAACAGGCAGATGTTATATGATGTTTAGACAGATTGAGGTTGCATTGCGGGGCAGGAGAGGGTTGCTTCTGCGGGACCGAAAGCACAAGGGGATGCATGAGACTCCTTCAACGGGTTTACACTCACGGTTGAAGGGCTGGACGTACTAATCCGGGAACGAGGTGAACATGGCAAAAAGGGTGAACTTCAAGGGTGAGAAGAGGAGGAAGGAACTCGCCCGGTTGAAGAAGCAGGAAGAGAAACGGCAGAAACGGCAGACCGGCGGCAAGAACGACGCCGAACCGGTTACGAATCCGGAAGCGGGTTCTGAGACCGAAGAGACAGACACCACAGAATCGCAGGAAGTTTCATCCGAATCCTGACGTTTCCAGACGGTCCTTCGTTGACGCCGGTTCCGGCGTCTCTACATTTCATACCAAAAGGGCCCCGGAATCTATGGATTTCCGGAGCCCCAAGCCCAGCGTTTTGCAAGCGTGGCGTCTGATCAGGCAACCTGAATCTTTTTTCCGGGAAACCTTGATTGATTCATGGAAGTCACGACCTGGCGGGCCAGGTGCGCCGGAACCTCCACGAAGCTGTGACGGTCAAAGAGGGCAATCTTGCCGATGTCCCTCCCCGGTATCCGACCCTGGACGGCAATGGACTTTACGAGGTCGGAAACGCTGATGCCGTCCTTCCGTCCCAAGCCCACCCGAAGTTTCACGACCTGGCCTCCCGAGACAGGGCGTTCGCCCCTGGTTCGTTGGCGAACCTCGGCAATGTCCTCAACCACCATATCCCCGGCCATGAGGCGGATGGCCGCAGCCGCGATATCCTCGAGCGAATAACGGGAAGCCAGAGCATCAACCACCTTCTTGTGTTGATCCAGGGAACCCGTCGCAATGGCCGCGGCCAGCGCATCGATGGTCCCCTGTTGGCGAGCCCGCTTGACGTCGTCCTTGGTCGGGATCGGTGCCTGCCGGATCGTGGAACGGGTGAGACGTTCGATGAGCCGGAGGCGGGACTTCTCTCTTGGTGACACCAGGGTAATGGCCACCCCGGACTTTCCCGCCCGGCCGGTCCTTCCGATACGGTGCACATGGGTCTCCGCATTCTGGGGCAGACTGTAATTCACCACGTGACTCACGTCCTGGACATCCAGACCTCGAGCGGCAACATCCGTGGCCACAAGGACCGGCGTGTTTCCGTTGCGAAAACGTTTCATGGTTTCATCCCGGAGTTCCTGAGGGTAATCCCCGTGAAGACCGGCCGCACCGTATCCCGCCTTCTGAAGTTCCGCTGAGAGGTCATCGACGTCTTTCCTTGTGGCACAGAACACGAGCACGCGGGAGAAATCCTCAACCTCCAGAAGTCTCATGAGTGCACGCGTGCGGTCCTCGGACCGCACCTCGTAAAACACCTGGCTGATCTTTGCCACGACCGGATTGTTCGCGTCAGCCCTGACCGTCTCCGGGTCAGTCATGTATTTCCCGGACAAACGCAGGATTGGGGCCGGCATGGTGGCTGAAAACAGCATGGTCCGACGCTCCTTGGGCACCTCAGCAAGAATCGTCTCCATATCTTCGATAAAACCCATATTAAGCATCTCGTCGGCCTCATCCAGAACCACGCTACGTATGTTCCTGAGGACCAGGGTCTTTCTCCGCATATGGTCCATGACCCGGCCCGGTGTACCCACAACCACGTCCACTCCGGCTTTGAGGGCGCGAAACTGTGTTGTGATGGGCTGGCCCCCATAGACCGCGGCAGCCACGATCCCCTTGTGCCGCCCGATCCGGCTGATCTCGGTACAGACCTGGATGGCCAGTTCCCTGGTGGGAACAAGGACCAGGGCGGAAGGATCCTTCCGGTTTCCCTCTTTCGCCGCTTCGATGAGCGGAATACCGAAGGCCGCCGTCTTTCCCGTCCCGGTCTGGGCCAGTCCGATCACATCGTGACCGGCCAGCGCCGGGGGCAGGGCCACCCGCTGAATGGGAGTGGGGCTTTCAAAACCCATTTCAGCAAGGGCCTTCAACACCTCTTCGGAAAGTCCTAAGTCGTTAAACGTCTTCTGCTTCATTCTTGTTTCTCCAGTCTGTTTTCGATGCACGGGACTCCCCGAACCACTTTTCAGTGGACGCATGGACCTGTCGCGGCCGCCGATCAGACAACCGCAGCCACGACCACCCGGTGGTACCTCGCTCTTGCCTTTTTGGGTTTCTTCGGTACGGCTGAGAAACTTTCCACGGAAACGTCTTCGCTAACCTTTCCTGGAAAGTCATCCGGTGACCCACGCGCGCAGCGGGGAAAAGGCTCTTGAAGAAGTAAAAAAACCGTGTCGCAATAACCGCCGGCCCTAGGCCGGCCACGAGGACGTCTTCTGCACTCCAGGCATCTTGATAAATGCGCCATCAGCGCGGCGTTAAGAATACGTTATGGGCATCGCCCTGTCAAGGACAAAGGGGAAGGGCCCGACAGGCTCATGGCCTAGAGCTGCTCCAGATAGGTCCGTCCCCCCATTTGTTCCATCTGTTCCTCTATCCACCGGGCTCTTTCAAGAACATACTCCGAGGGGGTTCCGGGATTCATCCGCCGGGGACTCGGAAGCACCGCCGCCAGCAGGGCTGCCTCCTGCCGGGAAATCTGTGCAGGGGTCTTCGCCCAGTAGGCGCGGGCGGCGGCGCGGACCCCGTAAATCCCATCGCCGAACTCGGCAACGTTCAGGTAGACCTCCAGAATTCGCCTCTTGGGCCAAGTCAGCTCTATCAGGGCCGTAAACCCGGCCTCCAACCCTTTTCTCAGATAGCTTCGCCCGGGCCAGAGAAAGAGGTTCTTGGCCACCTGCTGGCTGATGGTGCTGGCTCCACGCAACCGGCCTCCACGGGCCTTGTCCTCTACGGCATTGCGGATGGACTCGAGGTCAAATCCCCGATGATACGGAAACTTCTGGTCCTCCGCCGCCATCACCGCCAGGGCCACCTCCGGGGATATGGCCCGCCATGCGACCCATTGATACCGGAGCCTGGTTGCGTCTGATGCCGGGCTCGAGAGCCGTCTCTCTATCATGAACGCGCTCGTCGGAGGCGGAACCCAGCGGAGGGCAAGAACGGTCAGTACGGGGACCAGCAGGGCGGCGAGCAGACTCTGCTTCAAGTACCTTCTGGTCCTAAGGCTGGGTTTCAGAAAGGAGAACATAAAATGATTGGGACCTTCGGGAAGGAGTGAAAAACGCGCTCACTCATGATACCCCCAAATACCCATCATGGCGGCAGGGGCCGTCAGACCGGGTGCGCGGACAATCCGTAAAGCTTCATCTTCTCCCAGAGATTCTTCCGGCTGATGCCAAGCAAGGCAGCGGCTTCCGTCTTGTTGCCCTGACTCTCCCTCAGGGCCTTCCGGATACATTCGCTTTCGACGCTGGCCACGGCCTCCGCCAGCCTGAGTCCTTTCGAAGTCTCGCCCCGGCTCGACGGTGGCGTTCCGTGGAGGTCCTGCGGCAGGTCGTCTGCCCCGATTATGGGGCCAGTGGCAAGAACCGTGGCCCGCTCAATGATGTTTCTAAGTTCCCGGACGTTTCCGGGATACCTGTATTGCATCAGCAGATCGAGAGCCTCCGCCGTCAGACGGAGAGGTTCCGTTCTTCGCTTGCTGAATTGCTCAAGAAAACGATCGCACAGCAGGGGGATATCCTCCGGCCTGTCTCTCAAGGGTGGGATCCAGATGGGGATCACCTTCAAACGATAATACAGGTCTTCACGGAAACGCCCTTCCTCGGTTTCAAGGGCAAGGTCCTTGGCGGTGGCACAAATCAATCGAACATCGATCGGAATGGGCCGACTGCTCCCGATTCTTTCCACCTCACGCTCCTCGATGACCCGGAGCAGCTTGACCTGAAGGTTCAGCGGGAGGTCTCCGATCTCATCCAGAAGCAGCGTGCCTCCGTCGGCGGTTTCGAACTTGCCGGCCCTGCGCCCCTGAGCGCCCGTGAAAGCTCCCTTTTCATGACCGAACAATTCAGTTTCGATCAGGGTGTCCGGAATGGCCCCGCAGTTGATACGGATATAGGCATTGGCCGACCGAGCGCTCTGGTAATGGATCGCCGCGGCCACCAGTTCCTTGCCGGTTCCGGATTCGCCGGTGATCAGTACCGTGGAGTCCGTTACCGCAACCTGTTCGACCGTCCTTAGGACCTTGTGGATGGCCGGACCCTTTCCCACGATGGTTTTTCTCCGCGCCCCTTCCTCGAAGGCCGCGCACTTGTTCTTCATCTTCTGCAGTCCAAGGAGACGTTTGACCCGGATGGTAAGGTCATCCATATCAAAAGGCTTGAGAATATAGTCCGCCGCGCCCCGTTTCAGACAATCGACCGCGTCCTCCACCCGCCCATAGGCGGTCATGAGAATGACGTCCGTGGCCGGAGCAACCTTGGTAATCATCTCCAACAAACGGATGCCGTCCATGCCGGGCATACGGATGTCTGATATCACCAACTGATAGGCATTATCTTCAATGAGAGCCAGCGCCTCCTTCCCGTCCGAAGCGGTGTCCACGTCCCACCCGTTGGCCTTCAGGCGGTCATAGAGCGTAATCCGCATGATTTCGTCATCTTCAGTCAGCAGTATTCGGGACATTCCAGCCTCCGATCTTCCTGATGCATTGCGAAGGGTCCTTCGTCAGACCTGCTCCGTCGTTTTCGACGGCCGCCGAGGGGATGAGGTTCCGGGGAGTTTTATCCGGAAAAGGGTTCCCGTTCCCTTTTCACTCTCCACTTCGATTACCCCTCCCATCTGTTCGATCAGCGCATAGGAGACGGCGAGTCCGAGGCCGGTCCCTTCGCCCACATCCTTGGTCGTGTAGAACGGATCGAAGATATGCGGCAGATGCTCCGGCGCAATCCCCATCCCGGTATCCGCGATACAGATGACCCGGTTCTCTCCCTCCTTCCGGGTTGATATGCGCAAACGTCCGCCCGTTGGCATGGCCTGGATGGCATTCATGAAGACATTGACCAAAACTTGTTTCAGCGCTTCCACCTCTACCGGTTGCGATCCGGGCAGGGCCAGTTCCAGGTCCACGGTAATCCCTTTCAGGCGGTATTCAAGCAACCCCAGGCATTCGCGGATGAGTTCGTCGATATTGGCAAGTCTGACGATCAGGGGGCCCTGACGGCCGAAATCCAGAAGCTGCCGGGTGACCTGTTCGATCCTTCTCAACCCCTTGTCGATCAGGTCCAGGTAACGAGACCTCATCTCCTCATTGTCCGAAGCTTCCAGAATCCCTTTGACGCAGTTTCGCATGCCCCCAAGCGGGTTGTTGATCTCGTGGGCCACCCCGGCCGAGAGGCGTCCAAGAGCGGCCATCTTCTCGTTTCGATACATCTGTTGCCGGGCTCTTTCCAGATCCTGTCTGGATTGATCGAGTCGTTCCGCAAGGTCGTGAAACTTCCCGGCCAGTCCCTGGATCTCGTCCCTGTCCTCCGCTGGGGGTACAATGCCAAAGGGCTCCTCCGGGAAATGGTCCACGGCCTGGGACAACCGCCGCAGTCGCCGCACCACCAGCACGTCCATGAACACATAGGCCAGGAAGCCGATGAGTCCTGTCGAAAGGGAAACCATAACCAGCAGCTTTCTGCGGTTTTGGGAGATCTCCTTTCGGGCCCAATCCAGGGGAATGCTCAAGCTGAGTCCTCCGCGAATGTCTCCCACGCGGTAACCGTGCTGTCCGTGGCACTCCATGCACGAAGCCTCGACCACCAGCGGTTCCATATAGAGGAGCTTACGGCCTTCCCCTGTTTCACGTATTTCTGCCGTCTCCATGGCCCCCTGTTCAAAAAGCTCGAGGCTCCGCCTTTCAAAGGCATCGGGCTCGTTCTGGGGGTTCACGGGTTTCAGGCTCGTGACGCGGAACCGGTAGAAGTGTTCACGGTCCGCATAGTCTGAAAGTTCCCGGGTGACCATGGCCGGGTTCCGCTTCACGTAGGTCTTCCCGGTTTCGTCACGTATCGTGGCCTGGTCGAGAAAACGATTGGCCTCAATTCCGGGCTCCTTCAGGATGAACAGGCCGTTATGGTCCGCGATCCACTTACGCGTAAGGAGAATCTGCCGGGCGAGCATCCTTGCCTGCAGACGAGCCTGTTGAAACACCAGTTCCTCCTGGAACGAGGACGCCTGGAAGAGAACAAGCGTAAAACACAAAACGACTGCGCCCGCAATGGAAAGAAAGAACTTGGATCTGAGGCGCATGAATCTCCTTGGCTTGGGCGGTCCTTCGGCCGACGGCGTGCCCGGATCTTTCGGAGGGAAAACCTCGCTCGCTCTTGAGCAAGAATCAGACCGATCACTCATGTCGGGACCGTGAGGACTGGTCGTCGGAAGGACAAGCACCTCCCACGCCTCCTGCAATCGAATGTTTAATCAGCATTTTCAGCCCCTGAACCAGGGTGACCACCTTTTCCCGACTCTTCAGCAACCCTGACCACCGGAACATCGGATGTAACCTTTTCGTAACACGGGACACATCTCTTCGAAGCCATGTTACCAGATGGTAACCCAAAGAGCGGCGCCCAGTTACCGGATGGTTACACGCAGGCCCCTTCAAACACTATAACTAATTGATTTAATGAATCTAATTCTTTATGGCAAAGATATTGAATATGGCACCCCGGAGATGCAGAAGACCAACGGGGCGATGTTGAAGACCCGATCATCAGGAGGAACAAAGGAGGATTTAAGAATGAAAGGTAGCAAGATTTGGTTCGTATCAGGCTTGTTTGTTCTCGTGTTTCTCGTGGCTCAAGGTGTCGACGCCAAGATTTCGGACGAAACCCGGCAGTGTCTGGGTTGTCATGCCACGCGCATGCCGGGACTCGTGGACCAGTGGCAGTCGGGCCTACACTGGCAGGCAGGCATCGGATGCTACGAATGCCATCAGGCCCAGAAAGGCGAACCCGATGCCATGAGCCACAACGGGTTCCTCGTAGCCACGATTGTCTCGCCCAGGGACTGCGGAAAATGTCATCCCAAGGAAACCCAGGAGCAGGAGGCCAGTCATCATGCCGAGGCCGGAAACATATTGAATACTAACGACGGCCTCCTGGGCCAGACCGTGGGCGGAGAGCCTGCGGTGGCGGTCGGGTGCCGTCAGTGCCACGGCTCAGTGGTTAAGACCCTGGCCGACGGGACTCTGGACCCCGCCACGTGGCCGAACACGGGTATCGGAAGAATCAATCCGGACGGATCCAAGGGGACCTGCAGCGCCTGCCATGTACGGCACCGATTCAACAAGGAGCAGGCCCGGCAGCCAGACGTCTGTGGGAAATGCCACCTCGGCCCTGACCATCCGCAAAAAGAGGTTTACGAGGAATCGAAGCATGGGATCATGTACGCCGCCTACAAGGACAAGCTCAATACGGCCAAACCTAAATGGGTGGCGGGGGAAGACTATTTTGATGCACCGACCTGCGCGACCTGCCACATCAGCGCTACTCCGAACCAGGGCGTAACGCATGACGTGGGTACCCGGCTGAGCTGGAATCTCCGGGCCCCCATCTCCAAGCGAACCGACAACTGGGAAAAGAAGCTCTCGAACATGAAAGATGCGTGCAATGGTTGTCACGGCAGTGCGTTCGTGGGGGGCTTCTACAAGCAGCTCGACGATTTCGTCGACCTGTACAACACCAAGTTCGCAATCCCGGCAACGGAAATTCGTTCCATGCTCATGGACGAGGGCGTGCTGACCAAGGCCAATTTCGACGAAAAGGTTGACTGGCTGTACTGGGAACTTTGGCATCACGAGGGTCGCCGGGCCCGGCACGGGGCCGCCATGTCCGGACCGGATTATGCCTGGTGGCACGGCATCTACGACGTGGCCAAGAATTTCTATACCGAGATGATGCCCGAGGCCAAGGAAGCCTGTGAAAAGGCCGGGAAGCCGGAAGTCTATGAGAAGATCGTGGCCAAGTATATCGACAGCGACCCAAGACACGAATGGTTCACCAAGGGCTTTGACCCGAAGAAGGTGGAGATGATCAAGAAGTATTACAAGGACCGCTACGATCAGAAGGTGGAGTGATCCCGGTCTCCCGGGATCCGGATGTCCAAGCACGGGGGGCGCTTCAGCGCCTCCCTTTCTTCTTCAAGGGAAGCGAACCGTGGGGATTCCGAAGGCCGGGTAGTTGCGGTCCACGTGACCCAGGCCCAGGGCGAGCAGGCCGTTCGTAAAGAACAGGTGAGGCACATCAAAATAATCCCCAAACCCGTAAGGGGCCACTTCATAATCCGCGAGAGACATGGCCGGAAACCCTGGGCTCCCGATGCTCGGAGCCATGTGTGAATGGGTCACGGCCACCATCTCAAGCCCTTCCAGGGAGAGGGCGGACTCCTCCTGATGACGGGCCCGGAATTCGGCCGCGGAAAAGGTTTGATACCTCGAACCTGTATGCACCTTTCCCCAGTAGAACCCCTTTGGTCTCGGCCTGGCGCCAGGCCATAGCCGAAGACACCCGGGCTCCTTAAAGTCCAGGTGCTCGCACGTCCATATCCTGCCTTTTCTGTTCCTCCGGGTTGCTTCCCAGGCCAGCCGGCCTGAAGCCACGGCATCCGCATTCCCGGTTCCGTCATCACCGAATCCGTGGAATAGAACCACCGCGGCGACTTCGTCCGCGTGATCCTCCTTCGTCAGTTCCGGCGGGGTGGTGATGGCGTGGAACGCGGCATCGGAAATTCCCCACCCCATCCGGTGGTTGGATCGGCGCCACGCATCAACCTGGAGGTCAGGGCTGATGGAGATCATTTCGTATGGCCATGCCCCCATCGGGATAAGAATGACGAGCGTCTCTGGTAGCCATTATCCCAGGGAATTGAAACTGTTTCCTCTTCTCATGCCGGCCTGGGAGCCTTGGGCACAAAGGACCCTTCTTGTCCTCATTGACAGTCCTGGCAGACGGGTGATAGATTTTTTTCCGCCTGAATGCATCCTGTCCCGGGATTCCCGATATGGATGCCAGCGCCTTCCGCCCTTCTCTTGTCTCGGGAAACGATTCTGCTGACATAGGGGATTCGCCGCCAGCACCATGACGGTTTCATGCGAAAGACGCCGCAAGGACAATCGATATGACAATTGGCAGGAGGGAAAATGAAACTCAGGAAAAGGCTCGCCATGCTGGCCATGGTCTGTGCCGTCGTAATGCTGGCTGCTGTTCAAGGGTATGGCGGTCATGCCGCGTCTTCAGGATCCAGCCACTGGACCTACGAGGGAGAGTCCGGCCCGGAACACTGGGGCACGCTCAGCCCGCAGTACGCCACATGTTCCACCGGAAGCAACCAGTCTCCCATCAATCTGCACGCTGCGTATGAGGCCAAGCTGGACCGCGTGGCCTTCAGCTACCAGGGAACGCCGCTCAATATCATTAATAACGGTCATACGATCCAGGTGAATTATCAGCCCGGAAGCACCGTCACCGTCGATGCTCAGACGTATGAACTTCTGCAATTCCATTTCCATACCCCCAGTGAACACAAGGTCAACGGCGAGTCCTTCAAGATGGAGATGCATCTGGTGCATAAGAAGGGCGAGGGCGAACTCGCCGTGGTCGGCGTCCTGATGAAGGAAGGCCAGGCCAACCGGTTCCTGGATGCCATTATTCAGCATATACCAAAACACGCGGAAGAAAGGAGTATGGTGGAAGCCGTCACGATCAACGCAGCGGATGTGCTTCCGGAATCCGGGGAATACTTCCATTATTACGGCTCCCTCACCACCCCACCCTGCAGCGAAGGCGTCAACTGGAGCGTGCTGAAAACGCCGGTGGAGGCTTCAGCAGCGCAGATTGAGGCTTTCCATTCCGTCATGGGGGATAATGCCCGGCCGGTTCAGCAGGTCAACCAGCGGTTTCTTCTGATGTCGACGCAATAGAAATCCGGAAGCCCTTTGGGATTCATAGGGGCCGTCCTCGAGGGCGGCCCTGTTTTTTCCTGCGTCCGGTCGTCCCCTATCCAATTTTAGGTATTCGACCGATAAGAAAGCCGGCAGCCCCCGGGATGCCCATTGACTCTTTATGTACACGCATCCGACCGTGAATGAAAGAATATTCGATTCTTCGTTTCCTGGGCGGACCTCGGAGGTTGTACCATGAAAGGCCACTTCAGGTTACTGGCGGCCCTTACGGTCTTTCTGTCAGGTTCCTCTTATGCTGGCCAATCATCCGTCGAACTGGGGACACTCCTGTTTCATGACCCGGCCCTCGGCGGTTCACGCAACGAGAAAAGCTGCAATACCTGCCACCCCGACGGTCGCGGACTCGAACAAGCCACCCGCAGAAGCAACCTGACGGAAGTCATCAAGAGCTGCATCCTTGGACCCATGGACGGAAACCGGGTGGACGCACGGCGCGTCGACCTGCGCTCCCTGAAGATGTTCATCGAATCGCTCGGACAACGCAAGCCCGCATCCGGAGACCAGACAGAGTGAAACGAGCTCCAGGCAAGGTGATGTGCATCTTCTATGCCGGAAGGCGTACCCGGACCGACGCTCCGGCCAGATCACTCTGTTCCATGCTCAACTCGCCGTCATAAGCCCGAACAATATCAGCCACCATGGCCAGCCCGATGCCATGGCCCGGGGTTTTCTCATCCGCGCGGACGCCTCGTACGGTCCGCGCCTGAACCAGTTCCGGAGAAAAGCCGGGACCGTCATCGTCCACGAGGATCATCAGCCTCCGGCCTTCGGATGAGGCTGAAACCCTCACACGGGAGCGACACCACTTGAAGGCGTTGTCCAGAAGATTTCCGAGAAGTTCGGTAAGATCTCCCTCGTCCGAACGGACCTGCACGCCCTCCTCCATCCTGACTTCCACCTTGACCGCCTTCTGTCGATGTACCTTGTGAAGGGTCTCCACGAGCTTGTCACAGATGGGTCTGAGGAGCACCGGGCGCATGATGGATGAGCGACCTGCCGTCGCCGCACGCTGAAGCTGGTACTGAACGATACTGTCCATCCGTGATACCTGTTCCTCCAGCACACGCCTCGCCTCCGCGGTATCGTCGGTTCTGCCCCACATCCCCCGGAGGATGGCCAATGGCGTCTTGAGGCTGTGGGCCAGGTCTGCCAGACCGTCCCGATAGCGCTTCTGTCGGGCACGCTCGTGGTGAAGAAGCGTGTTGATGTCTTCGGTCAGGCGCTGAAGCTCCCGAGGATAGGATCCCTCGACCCGTTCCTGGTCTCCCGTTTCTATCGCATTGAGTTCCCGAATCAGCGTTCTGAGTGGCTGAAGCCCCCAACGGAGCACAGCAGACTGTGCGGCCAATAGGAGGACCCCCGTCAGCCCTAGCCATCCCCAAAGGGTTCTTCTAAAGGCCATCACTTCGGCGATAAATGAGGAGCGGTCCGAGACCGTGGCAAAGGTGTACTCGTGAATCGTGGCCTCTGTACTCCAGCGCACGCCGTAAGCCTGGATGAAACAGGTTCCGTCGACCGTCGGAAGCTCTTCCTGCAAGAAGGTCTTCTGTCCCGGGTCCAGAAAGGGGATGGGAACCTCCACCGTGCCTGTCGTCGACGGAGAACGCCAGAGAACACCTCCGCTCCGGTTCACGACATAGGCATATTGCCCGGACCCGGGCATGGACCATTCCGGCACAGGCAGTTCCTGCGGCATGAGGACCGTTCCATCGCCGGCGATTTCAGCCGCTCCCATGAGCAGAAACACCTGGCCAAGCATGCGTTCACGTTTCGAAGCAAGGGCACTCTCGTGAAAAGCTCGATCAAGCGCGACAGCCGTAAAGACGAGAAACACGGCCAGCACCAGACCAGCACTGGCCAGCACGCGGAGGTTCAGAGACTTCATGAAGGGTCGGATTGGTCCATAAACCGGTAGCCCTGACCCCGCAGGGTCTCTATGGGTTTGAGGGAACCGGAAGGATCGAGCTTGCGTCGGAGTCTTCCCACCATCACCTCGATCACATTGCTGTCCCGGTCCTCATCGTGAGGATAAAGATAATCGGAAAGCACATTCTTCGAAACGACCTGACCGCGGTGTCGCATCAGATACTCGAGGAGTCGATATTCAAAGGCGGTCAGTTCCAAAGACTTACCGCCGAGGGTAACCTGCTGCCCCTTCGTGTTCAGCACAATGGGCCCGGAAGAAAGGGCGGCTTCCGTTTCTCCGGCCGCCCGCCGGACCAGCGCTCGAATCCGGGCCAGCAGTTCCTCCATGTGAAAGGGCTTGACGAGATAATCGTCGGCTCCGGCCTCAAGGCCTTCGACCTTATCCTGCCACCGCCCCCGGGCCGTGAGCACCAGGATAGGCAGCCGGTTCCCATCGGTCCGTAACGTGCGAATGACCTCCAGGCCCGAAATATCCGGAAGACCGATGTCTACCACAGCCGCATCAAGCGGATACTCCCTCGCAATGAAAAGGCCCTCCTGCCCTTCTCCGACACCATCCACCATGAAACCTTCGGATTCAAGACGGACCTTTATCTGGCTGAGAAGAGCAGACTCGTCCTCGACGATAAGAACACGCATGGGCTACCTGGGCGAAATGATCTCTCCGGTTTTATCGTCCACCGCCAGAATGCGCACCTCGCCTCTGGCATTAAGCATCTTGACCCGCCAGATACCGTCATCCGCCTTCACTCCAAGAATCCGCCCCTTGAAATGCTTCCCCGCAATCCGGGCAGCATCGTCACTGGAGAGGCGCATCCCCGAGCGTCCCCGTTTTCGGGTATCCTCGCGCTCGTGCCGTTTAGGAAGGTAGTCGCTCTTGAAGTTATAGATTTCGGCCTCGGAAGCACGGTCAGCGTCACTACCCCGCCCTCCCCGGTCCCTGGCCTCGGCTGAAATACCAGGCAGGGTCATGAGGAGCAAGAGAAGAATGGAGAGGAAGGTTTTCATATTGGGTTAGTCTACCATGCTCCCCGGGGAATGCCCCGGGGAGGTTGGAGGTTATAGGCGCCCCGTCTCATCACGGCACCCCAATGAACACCCCGGTGTGGCCCATACTCCAGCCGAAGAAGAAGTACACATGCCCGTCGTGATCGTGGTGATGAGGCCTCCAGTGCCGGTGCGCGGGCAAGTCACAGGCATGGTCCCGGTACCATGAACGACTCCGGTAACGGTCACGATGTTCATACCTATAGTCGTGGCGACCAGGCCGGGACTCCCAACGCTCATAACGGTAACCGTGGCCCCCGTCATGCCCCCGGTACTTCTCGTGCACCTCCACGGTCCGCCTGATCCGGACAGGCCCAGAACCGGCCCAGGCATCGCTCACGAAAGCGGTTGTAAACGCCACAAGCAGGCCGAGGGTAAAGATGCTTATAAGGTTCCTGGTCTTCATGGTTTGCCTCCTTGCTCCGGGTTGGTGGTTCGGTTCCGGTCTCCTTCCTTTGTCTTCAGGTTACGACAACTCACCTGAACGACTCCTGAACAGTGGCCCTGGAGAAACAGGCCTCCTGACGAGTGGAAACTCCGTTGCCGCCAAGGAAAAAGTTGGGGAACTGAATCACCAAGGCAGGCACACGGAGGTCACTCGCACAGAGGATATTCTTGTGGGCACTCCCTGGAACCGATGTCCCCGCCCCGTCGAAAGGGAATTCAAGTGTAGTGCCCTGGGTGCAAGTTTGGTTGCCCGGGACCGTGGTGTCCCTTTGAGCCTACCACCCGGCGTCCCGTGTCTCCTCAACGACAGGCATCAGGGGCAAAACAGCAAACCCTCTCTGGTCTGGAGAGGGCCATTGGCTTCCTCTGGGGAATATACACCGAGACAAAACCTGGGAAGCGTTTACAAGTTCGAAGCTGCGGCCTCCCCGGAGGACACCCGGGGAGGTCCGTGTTTGAAGATCCAGGCCTCACCACGGGAGACCGAAGAACATGGCGGCGGGACCCGTGTTCAGGCCGAAGAAGAAGTGAACATGCCCGTCATGGTCGTGCCGGTGACGTCTCCAGTGGCGGTGGGCCGGCAGGTCACAGTCATGTTCATGTTCCCGGTAGGCATAACGTTTTCCATGCCGCTCGCGGTAATCATACCGGTTATGCTCCCGCCCGGTATGGCGGCTTTGATCACGGTGACGGTGTTCTGAACCTTTACGATGTTCCCACCTCTGGTCACGGGCGTCGGGCCGGGTATCCCGGCTTTCGTGGCGAGAGGTCTGCTTTCTGTCCCGGTCTTGATGTGTTTCCCGAACTTCCACGGTCCGCTTGATCCGGACGATTCCTGGGGCGGCCGAGGCACTGGTTACAAAACCAGTCGTGCATACGGCAACAACAGCCAGTGCTACGAGGGGGATAAGGTTTCTGTTTCTCATGGTTTGCCTCCTTGGGTCTGGTTTTATGGATTTGAAGTGCATTGCCTTCCCTTGGACAGAGGTTACGACAGGCCACCTGAACGATGCCTGAACAGAAAAGAGGTCATTTCCATGGGAGCAGAACCTACTGATAAAATAGGACCGTTCCAGCCTTATCCCGGCTCTTTGGAACTTCTGCTGCCATGAAAGCAACTGTTGTCTGCGGTCTTCTGGGTTCCGGCAAAACAACCTTCCTCATGGAAGCTCTGCGCCAGACGAAGGAACGGGCAGTCGTGCTCGTAAACGATTTTGGCCAGATGGGGATTGATGGAGAGATTCTCTCTGTTGAGGGGGTTCCCACGATAGAACTTCCAAGTGGATGCGTGTGCTGCACCCTCCGCCCCGACCTCCTGAACACTCTGAGCCGGGTCATCGAAGGCACCCGACCCGACCATATCCTGATCGAGCCAAGCGGAGTGGCCTCCCCTTCAGGGGTGCTTGACGCTTTGAACGATTCAGGAATCATGCGTATCTCCGTGGTCGGAATCCTTGATGCAACGGAATTTCTGGACATGGAAGAATCGGGAATGTACGGACGTTTCCTCCTGGACCAGGTGACCCAGGCCGATGTACTGCTGGTCAACAAGGCAGACCTTGCCGGGGAGCCTCTTACCAGTCGGACGGTATCCCGAGCGTCAGCCCTGAATCCGGGTGCGGTGGTCCTTCCGACGGTCATGGCACAGCTCGCCCCCTCGGTGAAATTGCCTTTCGGGACAAGGGTTTCACCGCTCGACAGCCCTTTAGACCTGCCGCATTTCGAGTCTTTCGCCGTGCGTCTTCCTGCTGGAGCGGGCCTGGACCAGGTCGTGGCTTGCTTTGAGCAAATGATAGGTGGGGCTTACGGCGATATTGTGCGGGCCAAGGCCCTGGTCCAGGGTCCGAGCAAAGGGTTCCGCGTGGATCTTGCCTCTGGAAGGGTGCAACATTCGGGGCTGGACCGGTTCATAGACGCTGGCCGGGTGGTTGTGATTGGGAGAAACCTTGACACCGACGGACTGAGCCGTGCCTTCTCGCCCTGAAAGCACCATGGAATCCAAGCGTCTCCGAGACACGCTTCCTTATCGGGCAGGATGCAAAGAGGTGTGCGCCACCGGGGCACTGTTCATGAATCGCCTCGGGCCCGCGGCCCCGTAGCTCCAGCCACCGGGGGATGAATTGCCATGGGCCATGCGGGGAAATTTGAAGGAGCGCCATGTTTGCCCCCACCCGCTGTCCTGTGCTATGAAATGTAGCCGGGCCTCGTCAGAAGCCTGTCCACTCCAATGATCCTGCGAATAGGCCACCTCTCAACCTTCTACCACACGGCAATCCTTCTCATGCCCGGAGGGCCCCTGAACGGGTCTCTGGGCGTGGAAGCGGAATGGCGCCTCTTTGGAACGGGCCCGGCCATTGTGGATGCCTTTTCAAGGGCTGAAATAGACCTGGCGTATATCGGCCTGCCGCCGGCTATCGTGGGAATGGACCGAGGAGTCGACATCTGCTGCGTCGCCGGTGGGCACATGGAAGGAACCGTTTTTTCCGGCCTGAAGGGAAGTCTCCGTTTTTCGCAGAAGGAGGGTCTCGAGCCGCTTCTGGAACAGTTTTCCGGCCAACGCCTCGGCGTACCGGGGAAAGGGTCCATTCACGACGTCATTTTGTCAGACTGTTTGGACCGGTTCAGTCTTCGGGACCGCATCGAAGTTGTGAACTTCCCCTGGGCTGATTCCATCCTGGAGGCCTTCATCAGAGGAGAGCTCTCCGGAACCTTTGGCACACCGGCGCTCGCCGTGGGGCTTCGGCGCTTCGCCCGTGCCGACGTGGTCTGCCCTCCTGATCGCCTCTGGCCAGACAACCCGAGCTATGGAATCGTTGTCTCAAGAAGCTTTATGAGAGAACACGCCGACCTCCTCACCCGGTTTCTTGAAGCGCATGAATCCGCCACGGCTTTCCTGCGAAAGGATCCGCAGAGGGCGGCACAGGCCATTTCCGATTGCGTTAAGGTCGTTGATGAGAGTTTCGTTCTTGAGACTTTGCTGATGTCGCCCAAATACTGCGGCAGGATCACCCCCGCTTATATCAGTTCCACGATGAAGTTCGTGGAGGCCATGGTCCGTCTGGGTTACATCAAGAAAGTTCTGAATCCCAATGAAATATTCGATATCGGCCCCATGGATCAGGTGCATGGCCCCGGCGACCATTACCGGAACATGATCAACATGTGCCGGATTCAACCTCTGTTCCGTCTTTAGCGGTACCCCCCACAGCGCAAGACTCACGGGTTTCCCTGCCTCGGCGTTCAGCCGAACATTCGCCTGCGACACCGTACCCGCATCAAGGTTCGTCCTCGGGAGAAGCCGCATTTCATCCGCTTCGTCCCGGAGCACTGCTTGCGTCCTTTGAATCCTGGCGCCATGCGATCTCCCTGATTACAAGGTGTTTTCCTGATGTTACAGAGCAACCGCAGGGTGCTCACAGAGGAAGATATCTCCCGGGTTTCCTTTGACAAAGTTTCCAGCCTAACCCCACAAGGCAGACCGCATCCCGATTGAAGTTGTCCTCGTGATCCACCGAAATGGGAGAAAGGAATGCTTGTCAAAGAAATAGGCGCCCCCCCACGGGAGAGAACCAGGCCGCCTCCATGCGTCGGATGCAAACCATTTTGACCAAACAATGCCCAATCAGTCGTGCCCTCTGTGAAGGGACGTGTCTGTATGCCGAGATCCTGGATAAGATCTCACTTGGGATCATCGGGGTGGATGTCCAGGAACAGAAGGTCTTTTATCAGAACGAGCAAGCGCGTCACCTCTTCCGTGGAACCATCAAACCTCTGGATTACGGCGCGCTTTCCTCTCTGCTCCTCCAGCCCGACCCTGCTCCCACCGCTGGGCGCCGGGATTGGGAGGAAGCCAGATCCGTTCGACTTGGAAGCCGGATTATCGGCTATACCTCGTACAGTGTTTCGGATCGGTACTACTGGATCTATGTGTCGGACATCACCGAAAAGGAACGTCTGAGTTCCATTGCCGAGGCCATCAACATCATGAATAACACCGGGTACATCTTCTCGGGAATCCGGCACGAACTCGGGAACCCGATCAATTCGGCAAAGATGACTCTCCAGGTGCTCCGCAAAAATTTACAGAAATATGATTCGGGAAAAGTCGAGGAATATCTGGCACAGGCGCTGGGGGAGATGGACCGCGCGGAATACATCCTCAAGGCGCTGAAGAGTTTCGGCCTGTATGAAAAACTCCGACTCGAAGACATATCCATGAAGTCTTTCACGGACAAGCTCCTGGAAATGATTTCCCGGGACTTTATCGAAAAGGGGATTCAGATTAAGACCATTTACAGAACGGGCCACGAAACGGGCTACGCGGATCCGAGGGCCCTCCAACAGGTCATGCTGAATCTACTGACGAATGCGGCAGATGCCCTTACCGAGCAGGCCCTCCCGCAGATCAGCATCAGTGTTTCTGACCTGGACGCTCGGGTGAACATCAAGGTCCATGACAACGGAAGAGGCATGTCGGCCAGTGAACTGAAAAACCTTTTCAGGCCGTTCTACACCACCAAAGATCATGGAACCGGTCTCGGCATGATCATCGTCAAGAACATGCTCGCCAAAATGAAGGGAACCATAGAGGTGGAAAGCCACGAGAATTCGGGAACCACGGTCATCCTCAGTCTGCCTCGAGGGCGAAACCGGAAATGAGCCGTCTCGCCAGAACCCTGCTCATCATTGATGACGACGTCGTCTTCGGACGCACGGTGTGTGATTACATGAACTCCGACCATCTGGAGGCGATTCATTCGCGGTCAGCCGCGGAAGGTCTTGCCCTGTGTGCAGAAAAGAGGCCGGATATTGTCCTCCTGGATCAGAAACTCCCGGATGCTGAAGGGCATACGCTCTGCCACAAAATCCTGGGATTCAACCCCGAAACCAAGGTTATCTTTGTCACCGGGCATCCCAGCTTTGAGAACGCGGTAGCCGGGATCAAGGAAGGGGCATTCGATTATCTGTCCAAACCCCTTGACCTGGAACAGGTTGAACTTGCCATTCAGCGTGCGCTCACGACCATTCGCCTGGAACGCGTGGCCGAAGTTCATAACTTTGAGAAAGAGAGAACCAAGGCAGAGATGAAGCTGGTCGGACTGGAAGGAGGCTTGACCGGTATGGCCTCGCAGATTCGGAAGGCCGCTCTCGTCCAGGCACCTGTTCTCATAACGGGCGAGACCGGAACGGGAAAGAACCGGGTCGCCCGTGCCATTCATGACCTGAGCCCGGTGAACTCCATGCCCTATATATCCATCAACTGTGCCTCGCTTCCACGCGACCTGATGGAGGCCGAACTTTTCGGACACGAGAAGGGCGCCTTTACCGGAGCCCACGGGAGCCGGAAGGGCATTTTCGAGATGGCAGAAGGGGGCACACTTTTGCTGGATGAGATTGGTGAAATGCCGGTCTCACTTCAGACCAAGCTACTGGGAGTCCTGGATGACAAGATTGTCCGCCGTCTCGGGAGTGATGCCTTCAGAAGAATTGACGTTCGCATCATGGCAGCCACCAGTGTCGATCTCGAAGAGGCCGTCTCGAAACGGCTCTTTCGGGAAGATCTCTACTATCGACTCAGCGTGCTTCGAATCAAGGTTCCCCCGCTTCGCGAACGGGTCATGGATATTCCGGAACTATGCCGGTATATGCTGGACCGCGTCTCCGGCGGCCGAAACGTCAAACTTTCCGATGATGAACTTCAGACGCTGCAACGCTACCCCTGGCCAGGCAACGTTCGTGAACTGAGAAATATCATGGAGCGGGCCCTGATCCTGTCCCATGGTCCTGAGCTGCGCCCCTCCGAACTCCTGACGTTTCCAACGCAGAGGCCCGAGGCGGAATCCGCAGAACGCGTCGTGGAGGATAACGGACCTATTGCCCGGCTTGAACACGTCGAAAAGCAACACATTGCACGGGCCTTGGCCCACTTCTCGGGCAATTATGCCCAAACGGCAAGGTCCCTGGGCATCTCTCTCTCCACCATAAAGAGGAAGGTCAAGCAACTGAACCTCGCGTGAGGGGCTCATTTTGACCTTGGGGTTCATTTTGACCTGTTCAAGTTGAACCTGGCCTCAGGCCTGAAGAACAGGCAGCTTCGCATCCACTTGATCATTCGTCGTTTATCGTTGCAGCCCGGACTGGCATGGTGGTTGCTCTCCCGTACGGCATGAAGACGGTTCTGATCGTGGATGACGAAAAGAACTTCCTCAGCACCCTTGCGGAGGGGCTCGAAGAATATGCCAGTCAATTCCGAACCATACTGGCGGGTGACGGGCAGGAGGCGATAACCCTTCTGGATTCAACGCATGTGGATATCGTGGTGACGGACCTGGAAATGCCCCGGGTTGACGGATTTACCCTGCTGGCCCATATGTCCAAACACAGACCTGAGACTCCGGCCATCGTCATGACCGCCTATGGGAGTCAGGATGTCTGGGGCAAACTGAACGCCTACGACGTGTTCGCGTGCCTTGAAAAACCGCTGGACTTCGCGGGGTTTGTCCAGACGCTTCTCAATTGTCTCGAGGCCAGCGCGGAAGGGAAGATTCGCGGAATCCCACTCCCGGCGTTCCTGCAGCTCGTGGAGATGGAAAGAAAGACCTGCTCTCTCACCATCCGTTCAGACGGACGGCAGGGAAGAATCTTCTTCCGCGAAGGCGAGTTGCTGGACGCCGAATCCGAAACCGCACGCGGCGAGGACGCAATCTATGAAATTGTCTGCTGGGATTCACCGGAGATCGAGATCGAAAGAACATGTCGGCGCACGACAGCGCTTATACAAAACAGTCTGCAGGCGCTCATGATGGACGCATTCCGCATCAAGGATGAACGGGCCCACGACCGGGGAGTCTCAGCCGACGATGGAGATGTGGAAAAGCGGGAGGAACTCACGGTTCCGTCCCAACCTGAGCATTTGCCTAACGAGAATACACAGGAGGTTCCTATGGCCAGCATGAAGGAGATTTTGGACCTGTTTGTAAGAATTGACGGGGTGAACGCAGCGTGCCTCGTGGGACGGGACGGCTTTCTCCTTGAAAGCAGTTCCAGGAGTAACATCGATGCCGAAATGGTCGCCGCCATAGCCGCAAACGGCTTTGGGTCCTCCGAATCCATGGGGCGACAGCTCGGCAAGGGGGGCTTGAACATGAGCATGATCGAGTACGAAAGCGGCCCGATCCTGCTGAGTCCTGCGGGTTCAGAAGGGTTTGTTGTCATCGTGGCCGAGTCCAATGCGAATCTGGGGATGATCCGTCTCCAGCTGAAACGTCAGATGGCGGAACTCGTAACCTCGGTCGCCCTGGTGTAATCAATTCTGAAACAAGAGGTGAATCATGAGTGATGCGAAAATTCTGGATATTGCGCATATCAGCTTCCTGGACACCATAAAGGTCATGATCACTCTGAGCGGAGTGGCCAGTGCCAAAGGGACCCTCATCCGGAATGCCATCCAGACAGCGGAGAAAATCTCGGAGGTGGACTATCCGGATTTCGAGGCCTATCTGGGCGCCATAGAAGAAACGACCAACCCCATCACCATGATCGAGGGAAAGGCCACTCACATGGGGGGCCAGGTATTCGGACTTCAGAAGTGCCCCTTTGGCCCGTCCATCGGTAACTATACGACCGTCTTTGAAAAGCTCCCGGACGGTTACGCGGACTTTACAGCAGAATTCAACAGGCCGAGCACCGTCACCTCGAATTACCGGGTTGGCGAGGGGGCAGGCGTCAGTCCCTTCTGTTCGGTGCACCAGCCGATGCGGAGCGCCATCGCCGAACGGATCAGGGTTGGGGGGAAAAAGATAAAGATATATCAACTGGGCTGCAAGGCCGGAAGCGGGAAGAAAGGATTCGCAGACAAGTGGATCACTGAGGCGGGCGTGGACCGGGCCGTGGTCGACAAGGTACTGGACAACCACATGTGCTGTTATGCCCTGCAAGTGGAGTAGTCGCTCCTCTTCCCCGTCACACCGTTTCATGTATTGCCCGTTGGTAACGCGTTAAAGGGGAGTCCGTATGGCTCGGTGGCCCCGTCGGGCTCCGACGGGCGGGCTCTTGCAAGGCCGTCTTTCCCCTTTGAATCGGACCCCGTTGTTTACACCCTCCGAACGGACAGGTACCATAAAGACGTAAGCACGCATTCGACCGACCGCAAGCCTGGGAAGCGACCGGCCATTCTCTAGTGAAGGTCGAATCTTCACAGGAGAATGGACTTTGGCAACTGCCCTGTCGTATGCGGTCTGCGAATCATTGGGGGAATCTCATGACTAAACGAAACCGTCCGTTGCCAGCCCCCCCGGGAAGACGTTTCGTCCCTGGGGAGGCCAGACCGG
>QJVM01000108.1 GCA_003235715.1 Nitrospirota bacterium | reverse complement strand
GCTTCCTTCTTTCCCGTATCAGAGAATTTATTCAAGCGGGTGGAATTCGGTTAATATGGGTAGGGCGCGTCGGAGCTTGACCCGCCTTTGATTGGGAAGGAGGCCCGTCTGTGAAGAACACACTTGTTTTTATCGCGTTCGTCCTTGTCGTTCTTGGATTTCTCTATGCCATATCGGGGACGCGTTCCCCCAGGATTCCGGACGATGCCAAACACGCCGTCTTTGATAATGAGTCGCTCTGTCTGAGTTGCCATGGCCTGACTGGAGAGGCGCCCCGTAAACCGGAACATCCGCCCAAGGACGAATGTCTGAAATGTCACAAGGTGAAGCGGAACCGGAAGAAGTAAATGAAGCCCGGCATTAGAGTCGGCTCAGATCCCATCGGGACAGCCTTTCCTTCATGTGCCCGATAGGGGTCTCCTGTTCAATCGCCTTGAGGAGCTTTGCCCGGTCCGTGACATCGCCATAAAGGATCGTTCCGACGATCTTTCCATCACGGACCACGATCTTCTTGTAGACCGAGGCATCGTCGTCCTTTAGGACGATTGAATCCATCTGATCTTCGGGGTCGATGTTACCGGCCGCAAGCAGGTCAACACCAGCCACCTTGAGCTGATTGGAAATGGTCGTGCCCGCATACACGGCATTCCCTCCCGCCATGTTCACGCCGGCGACTTCACCCTGCCGCTGTGCGGCCCCCCATAATCCGTAATACACCTTCCGGTGCTCCACAAGGTCGCCTGCGGCATAGATCTTCGGGATGACGGTTTCCATCCGGTCGTTTACCGAAACCCCCTTGTCGATAGGCAGCCCCAGTTGGTCGGCGAGGCGGCGGTTGGGACGGACTCCGGCCGAAATAAGAATACTGTCGCATTCAATCCGCGTGCCGTCTTCGAGAAGAAGCCCTTCCACCTGTCCACTCCCCATAATCTGGCGGGCGCTTGCATGCAGATGAAAGCGAAATCCCATTCTTTCAAGGGTTCTCTGGAGAAGAGCGGCACCTTGAACGTCCATCTGGCGGGGCAGGAGACGCGGGAAATATTCAACGACGGAGACCTCGTTTCCGGCCCTCAGGAGACCGTACCCGGCTTCAAGGCCCAGGACACCGCCACCCAGCACCACCGTTCGTTTGTGGTGGCGGATATAGGCCATGATGGCCTTCGTGTCGTCCAGGGTGCGGAGCGTAAAGACCCCCTTATACTCCTTCCCGGGAACCTGCGGAACGAAGGAAACGCCTCCGGTGGCAAGGAGAAGGCGATCGAAACCGACACTGTCGCCCGCGGACGTCAGGACCCGGGACTCGGCAGGCTTTACCGACTCCACGCTGACTCCAGACCGTAGGTGGATACGTTGCTGCTCATACCATTCCGGTTTCCGGATAAAGAGTCGGGATTCCTTCATCGTGCCCGCCAGGTATTCCGGCAGCAGGACCCTGCTGTACAGAGGATAAGGTTCGGTCGTGATCAGGGTGAGCACGGCGCCAGGATCGTGTTTCCGAATCTGTTCGGCGGCGGCCGTACCGGCTACGCCTCCGCCTACGATGACATGTTCCATGACTCCTCCTCCGTCTTTGCTTCTGTTAACGGATATCAATGGTCGTCGAGGTGGATACTTTCGCGGGCACCCCGCGCCAAAAGCTCAGCTCGTTACGGAGGCCTTCCCGCAAGGGCCGAGAGAGCCTGCACGGGGGCCTTCCGCGAGGACAAAACGCCGCACCTGATCCAGGCAGAAGGCCACGGCTCTTGCCTGGTTGACCTCCGGCCGACGGGCCATGAGGGACGTCGTAATCTGTTTCCGGGCAGACGAGGTGACGGCGACCCAGAGGCTCGTTCGTTCAACGCCCGCCGAGGTTTCGCTCACCGCTGCCAGTCCAAGGGATGCGCCGGTCGTCTCCCGAATCATGCCGGAAAGATGCTCAGCAACCCTGTCCTTGCCCTCGTCTTGGGTATCGGTCATTACCAGCCCAAGGACGCGACCCTCTTTCAATACAGGTTCTCCGGTTCGGTAAAGGCGGTCGCAGACCAGGCCCGAGGTGAACGTTTCCACGACGGAAATAGTGGCGTCCCGCTCCCGCAGAAGACGGGCCACGACGTTCTCGAGGGTTTCCTCGTCAGCTCCATAGATGAAATCGCCAAAACAGTTTCGGATAGCCGCCTCAGTTTCCAGAATGCGGGACATGGCCTCTTCACGATGGTCTGCGCGGGCCGTGAGGCGGATATGAACCTCGCCGGGGTAAGCCACCAGACCCACCACGGGATTCATGGCGTTACGCATGATTTCACCCAATTCCCGGCCCACCAGAGGTTCTTCAAGCCCGGTGAGTTTGAGAAGTCGTGAATGAACGCGTGATCGAATCCCGAACCGTTCCACAAGAAAAGGGACAACCGCCGATAAAACCATGTGCCGCAACTCTGCGTGAATCCCCGACAGGGCAATAATCGCCTTCCCCTGGTGTCTCAGAATAAAGCCCGGGGCACTTCCAACCGGATTCTGTATTGGGACCGAACCCTCCGGGATGAAAGCCTGGCGCTGATGTTCCGGTGAGGGCGTACTGCGGACCCTGTGAAAGAACTCCTCAATGTGGGCCATCAGCTCCTCGTGGTAGACCAGAGGGCTGTCCGTGAGTTCGGAAACCACTTCGCGTGCATGGTCCAGCTCGGTTGCCCCCAGCCCTCCGGTGAGGATGATCACCTCGGAACGGCGCATGGCCGTGACCAGCGCCTCGCGGATATGTTCCTTGAAGTTGCCCACCATCACAATGTACGAGGGTTCCATGCCGATGGAGGCCAGCTTTCGGGCCAGATAGGCCGAGTTCGTGTCCAGGGCCTGACCCAGGGCCAATTCCGTTCCAATAGAAACAAGTTCCGCCGTCATGAGGATCAAGGTCCGGCAAAGGCCAGAGGGGATTGGCCCGGCATGCCTGCCATGCCGCAGCGAAAGAGGGCCAGGCAGAACGCCTTAGACCGTTTCAGGCGTTGTGCCAGCGCCGGATGAAATCATCGTACCCGAGGGGCATCTCGTGGTCAAACGCCTCCTGAAAACTCGGGGCCTGGTTTATGTGGAGAAGGATCTCCCGCACCCGGTACATCCCGAATTCCCTGATGAGGTAGGAAACCGCCGAAAGACTGAGGAGATAGGCCGCCCGGGCCTGGTCGGGGTTCAAGGACATGAACGAACCTTCAAATTGTCGCAGGTCCGCCCTGACCCGTATGGAGGGAAGGGATCTTCCCTCGAAGTACATGGCCAGCCCTTCATTCAACCACGTCGGACACCGGACGGCCACACCATGGACCACGGCATGTACGAATTCGTGAGTGATGAGAGCCGTCAGTCTTGGGTCATCCGGATCCATATCCCGGACCGGAAGGCGAATCTTTCCGTCAAAGATGCCCCCGGTCCAGTCGGGGCTTGCGGTTACCTCACGGAAGGAGCGGTTGGAATAAAGAAGGACCGAGACCGGTTGGTCGGGGTAGACCCCGAGATCGGCTCCTACCTTCCGATAGGCCTCCTCGAGAAGACGCAGAATGGGTCTCCCCAGCTGCCTGAACTCGGAACTGTCGTAGAAGAGGTCGAAATGGTCGCTTCGTTCAGTGATGAAGCTCGACTGAATACGATGTTCCCTCTCAACCCTTTCCAGAAAATCCTTCATGGAGCGGTCATCGGGGACGACTGCAAGAAACTGGCGTATGGTCTGACGGGCCCTTTCCAGATCCTCTGTGCGGTAATAGGCGAGACTCAGGGCCTGGAGCGTTGCCGGGTCCCCGGGCTCGACGGCGAGGGCTTGCTCAAGATAATAGAGGCCGATCGTATTCTCCCCTTTTTGAACATAGGCCCTGCCGAGTTCTCTGTTGGCCGCTGCGTTCTCCGGGAAACGGTCCCTTAATTCCTTCAGGGCAGACATGAACCGGACCGTGTCTCCAGCCTCCACGTATGCCTTGATTTTTACCGCAAGCGCCCCGTATTCGCTCCCGGGGGAAGGGTCCCCCACGGATAATGAGGGAGGCGGCGGAGATTCGCGGGGAAGAGCCTCCAGTCCATTCCGTTGGGGCGGGGCGGGAGGGTCGGCGTCCACGAGCGAGGGAGGGGACATGGCCGCCTCCGTCCTCAGATCCTGGGGCGCTGAACGAAGCGTGTCAGCCCCTTCATCGTCGGGCAGGAGGACAAAGATGTTGAGCCCCAACCCGATCAGGATTCCGACTGCAAGCAGTATGCGGGTAAGCGTTTTGACGGGACACCTCCCCTGAAGAACCTTTCGGTCCTCTCGGGGCAGGGCTTGAACGTGAGGTGAAACGTTATTGCTTCCCGGACGTCGCGGGAACCGGGGGGATGAAATTCGGATCGACCAGATAGGCGCTCTTGAACTGCTCCATGGCTTTGTCCATGTTTCCGGATTTGTAGTAAGCGTAGCCCAGCAGAAAGAGTCCATGGGTGTCGCTTGGGTTATCGGCGACATACGATTCCAGTTCATGGATAGCTGCGGCGAAATCGTTCTTCGCAAAGTGGTTCATCGCGGTGTCAATGGACGCGGCCAGAGACGTCGCTGCTAGAAAGAGAACGAGCATTACGGAAGTGACGAATCTCATGGAAACCTCCTGAGCGTTGTGCTCACATTGTATCCAAAAAACAGCGTTGGGCCAATCCTGCGGCGGGGGGTACGGGTCCTAGTCCTCATCCTGTCCTTCAGCAACAGACCCTTCCTTCAGGGGCATGATGTCGGTGCGCACGTCCATGGTGGAGTAACGGTCAGGAACCGTTCCCTCCCTGAAGAATTCGACAATACGCCCCGGGGTGTCCGCCGTGGCCAGGAGGCCGGTATCGGGATCGATGATAGCGGTAACGATACCATCGGGAACAGAGAATTCCCTGGGTGGCGCCTCCTTGATGGCCTCAAGCATGAAACGGGTCCAGATGGGGGCAGCCGCGCTGCTCCCGGTCGCCTTCTTTCCCATGGTGGTCATATCGTCAAAACCGACCCACACGCCGGTGACAAGATCCGGCGTAAACCCGAGAAACCACGCATCCCGATGGTCGTTTGTCGTACCCGTTTTCCCTGCCACCGGCCGTTTCAGTGCTTTGGCCCGCCACCCGGTTCCGATCCGGACGACATCTTCGAGCATCGAGGTCGTAATGAAAGCGGTTTCGGGTTCCAGAACGGTTTGTCCCTCCGGGGTGAATGTGGCGATCAGGTTGTCCTCGGCATCCAGAACATAACGGATCATGGCAGCAGGCAGACGGACGCCTCCCGTGGCAAAGACCCCGTAAACGGACGTGAGGTCAAGGGGGGTCACGCTCATGGAGCCCAGGCCCAGAGTCAGGTCTTGAGGCAGATCTCCTGTGAACCCCATGCGCCGGGCGGTCTCCACAGCCTTCGGAATCCCTATCATCTCAAGCAGCTTTACGGTAATGATGTTCCTTGAGTAAGCGAGCGCCTCCCGCAACCGAGTAGGACCATAGTTCTTCCGGCTGTAGTTTCCGGGTTGCCACAGACCCGTTTCCGGGTGGCTGTACTCTATGGGTTCATCGTAGATCATGTCTGCCGGCGTAAACCCGCTTTCCACGGCGGCCGTGTAAATGATCGGTTTGAAGGCCGAACCGGGTTGACGCCGTGCGCTGACGGCCCGATTGAACTCGCTTCGGGAAAAATCATAGCCCCCCACCAGCGCACGAACAGCCCCGCTGGCGGGGTCTATCGTAACGAGTGCCCCTTCGATTTCAGGGATCTGCTCGAGTCTGAGTTCCGGTTCAGGCGCGTCCTGTCCCTTGAGGGCGACGTAAACGATGTCTCCTTTCTGGAGGATCTGTTCCAGCGAAAAGCGTTTGACCTTCTGCGATTCCCCGGCACCCCTATATTGGACTGCGGCCCACTCCGCATCCGCTTTCCGTAGACGGCCGTTTCGCCCCTGAATGAGAATCCGCGCTTCATCGGCCGTGACGGACGTCACGATACCGCTCAAAATCTCCTCAGGCTGGATTTCCCTTCGGCCCTTGTCAGGCTCGCCGAACCGCTTGAGCGCCAGTTCCGGGTCTTCGTGGCCGGCAGGTCCGCGCCACCCCAGAATCTTGTCGAACCGGCGAAGCCCCCACTGCAGACTCTGCTCCGCCTGTTTCTGCATGCTGACATTCAGCGTGGAATAGACCTTCAATCCTCCCTTGTAAAGGGTTTCTGTTCCGTACATCTCTTCAAGGCTCTTTCGAAGGGCGTCCAGGAAATAGTTGTCCCCGTGGGAGCGACGGGCCGTGTTTCTCAGAAGGAGGGGAGTTTCGAGAGCCAGCTGAATCTCGTCCTCCGACACGTACCCCACTTCCTTCATGGCAGACAGCACCACCTTCTGGCGCGACTGGGCCCGGCCCATATTGTTGTAAGGCGAATACCGGTTGGGCGCCTTAATGAGGCCCACCAGCATCGCAGCCTCGGCCAGCGTGACTTCGGGGACAGACTTCCCAAAGTAGGTCCGGGAGGCCATTTCTATGCCATAGGCGCCGTGACCGAAATAAATCTTGTTCAGATAAAGTTCGAGGATCTCTTCCTTGGAAAGGCTTTTCTCGATCTGAAAGGCCAGAACGAGCTCCTGGAGCTTTCGCTTGAGCTTCTTCTCTGATGAGAGGAAGAGGACCTTGGCCAATTGCTGCGTGATGGTGCTCCCGCCTTCCTTCATCCGTCCGGCCATGACGTCTCGAACCACGGCACGGCCAATAGCGAAAACGTCGACCCCGGAATGGGTCCAGAACGACCGATCCTCTGTGGCGACCACCGCTTGCTTCAAATGGTCCGGAAAGGTCTCAAACGGCGCAAATATGCCTTTCTCCACGTTGAACTCGGCCACAAACTGGTCGTCATCCGCATAAACCCGGGTGCCGTCGGAGGGGTGATATGCCTTAAGTTCCTCCACCTGAGGAAGACTGTCCATGACCGCCAGAAAGATTCCGACGGCGGAGCCCAAACCCGCCGCGACAAGGATAACGGCAACGAAAATGAGGAAATGTTTCGCCAGGGGACGGTCCACGGCCACGGTCATCCAAAGGAAGTCGGTCGGGATACGGCAGCCACAGACTGGGGTGCGTCCCCGCCGGAAAGCTTTATAAGCATGAGGGATTATACCGAAAAACGCCGACCCAACTCGGAACCGCCCGTTCAACAGCTCTGCCGAGCCGGGTGGCCACCGGTGTCCCGGGCGACGGGCCCGGAATAAAGGTCCGTGCCAAACCCCTTGAAAACCTTTCGGGGTGCGGAAGACTCATCTTTACCGGGCTGAGGGACTTGTGTTAAATTCTCGGCACTTTTGCCGGGGTGCGGGGGTGTTTTTTCCGGCACCAATCCTCTGCCGGGGGGGCCAGCGTGTCCCCGAACGTCTGTAATCGAGGGGGAAAATCCTAACCATGATTATTATCGGAGAAAAATTGAGTGTCATCGCCAAGCGGGTACGCGAGGCGATGAACAGCAAGGACAAGGGCCCGATCCAGGACCTTGCCGAGAAACAATGGAAAGAGGGGTCCACCTACATTGACGCCAACATCGGGCCTGCCGAGGACAACGGCGAAGAGCTGATGGAATGGATGGTGACCACAATCCAGGAACGGGTGAAGGCCCCCATCTGTCTTGACACCACCAACGTCAAGGCCCTGGAGGCGGGCCTCAAGGTCCACAACAACGAATGGGGCAGGCCCATGCTCAATTCCACGTCCAATGACCCCGAACGTTTCCCGGTGCTCGAACTGGGCGCCAAATATAACGCCTTGACCATCGGCCTCACTGTGGGGAAAGGCGGCCTTCCGGCCGATGCCGAAGAACGGGCCGGGATTGCGGCCGAGATCATGGCGCGGGCCATGGAATACGGGGTGCCGCTCGAGGACCTGTACCTGGACCCCCTGGTTCTCCAGATTGCCACGACCCAGGACCAGGCCATCAAGGTGATCGAAACGATAAGGATGTTCCAGGATCTGAACGACCCCCCGATGAAAACCGTGGTGGGGCTCAGCAATATCTCCAACGGATGCCCCAAGGCTGTCCGCCCCATTCTGAACAAGTATTACTTCCTCATGCTCCTTGAAGCCGGTCTGACGGCGGCCATCGCGGATGCACATGAGATGGCGGAGGCCATGAAGGAAAGGGCCCTCGTCGCGGATGTTATGGCCGGAAAACCGCTCGACGATCCCAAGAAGCAGGCGGAAATCAGCAAAACGCTTGACGTAATTTTCAACAGGACCCTGTACGCACATTCCTATCTGGAGATGTAAGGAGGATATCTATGGCTTACACCATACCGAAGGAGAGTTTCCCCGGAAAGGTTCACGAAATGGCTCTCGGCACCGGGGACAAGGCGGTGGCTGTGGGTG
>QJVM01000235.1 GCA_003235715.1 Nitrospirota bacterium | reverse complement strand
AATCCCGACCACCGAAGCCGTCGCCTGGGATGTTTTTCCTTTTTCCATGGGGTTGTTACCATAACACAGCCCCCGGGGTTTAGGAAACGCGGGAGGACTCCTGACCGTCCCGTGTTATTCTAAAACCGGATTGCCGTTAACCTTTTGAAGAATAAGGAGTATTCATGCACTCTTCCTTTGCCGTCGGGAAGCAGCTTGGGGGATATCGGATTAACCGGGTTGTGCCAATCGAAGATATCCAGGCCATGGGGATCGAACTCGTCCATGAACGGACGCAGTCCCGCCACGTGCACCTGCAGACCGCCGACGATAATAATCTGTTTGCCGTCAGCTTCCGAACCCCTCCCACCGACTCCACGGGCGTGGCCCATATTCTGGAACATACCGCTCTCTGCGGGTCCAAGAGATTTCCGGTGCGGGACCCCTTCTTCTCCATGATTAAACGGAGCTTGAGTACGTTTATGAATGCGCTCACGTCGGACGACTGGACGATGTATCCGTTTTCGACAAGAAACCGCAAGGATTTCCGTAATCTCCTGGGAGTCTATCTTGATGCGGCCTTCTTCCCGAATCTTTCCGAACTGGATTTCAGGCAGGAAGGGCACCGGCTCGACTACGAGGTGGACGATACGGGAACGTCCCGCCTTGTAATCAAGGGCGTGGTTTATAACGAAATGCGAGGGGCCATGTCCGACCCTCGGTCCATTTTGGGCTACCGGCTGGCCAAGGCCCTGTTCCCCACATCGACGTACGGGCACAATTCAGGCGGTGACCCGCAGGAGATTCCGAACCTCACCTGGGAGGATTTGAAGGCGTTTCATCGCCGTTACTATCACCCCAGCAATGCCCGATTCTTCACCTATGGAAACCTGCCGCTGGAGGAGCATCTGGAATTCATCGAAAAGTCGGTTCTTGCCCGCTTTGAGCCCTTGGCCGTGCATTCCCGGGTAATTTCGGAGCCCCCTTTTCAAAGGCCGATGAACATCGAAGAGAACTACCCCGTGGCACCCGGGGAGGGCAAGGACAACCGTTCCATGGTTCAGGTGGCGTGGCGCTGCGGCACGTTGCTCGATCCCTATGCTGTCCTAACAATGAGAGTTTTGGCCTCCCTGCTGGTTGGAAGTCCCGCAGCTCCGCTGTACAAGGCGCTTCTTGACTCCCGGCTGGGGTCTCAGCTTGCGGCCGGGACGGGATACCATGACGAGAATAGAGACACCGTCTTCGCGGCCGGCCTTCAGGGAGTGAGCCGCGAGCATACGGAAGAGGTGCAGAACCTTGTCCTGACCACGTTACAGAAATTGTCCGGAACAGGATTTCCAAAGGAGCGGGTGGAAGCGGTTATCCAAAGGCTGGAATTCAGCAACCGGGAGATTGCCGGAGATCATTTCCCTTATCCACTTCTTCTGCTTTTCCGTATGATTGGGGCATGGAATCATGACGGTGACCCCTTTGTGCCGCTCCTCGTCGCCCATTCATTTTCCAGACTGAGAGCAGATACTCAGAAAACAGGTTTTTTCGAAGACCTGATTCGGGACCAGTTTTTGGGTAACCCCCACCGGGTGACTCTTACGCTGCACCCCGATACGGAGATGCCGCAACGCGAGGAGGAGAGGCTCCGCTTTCGACTGAAACAGACGGAGAGCGGTTTGACTGCGGAGCAGCGCGAACGGATTCACCAGCAGGCAGAGCTGTTGAAGGCCGAACAGGAAAAGATTCCTGATCTTTCCTGCCTCCCCACGCTGGCCCTTGAGGATATCCGACGGGAGGAGTCGGTACCCCCAGTCCGCACAGGTCACTTGGAGGAGGTTCCGGTTCAGTGGTGTTCTCAGTTTACGAACGGGATTACGTACCTGGCCCTTCGTTTTGACCTTTCCGATATTCCCCAAGACCTCTTGCCATGGGCTGGGTTCTTTGCCCAGGCGCTCACCCAAGTCGGAGCCGCTGGCCGGAGTTATACAGAGATGGCGGAACGAATAGAAGCCTCGACCGGGGGGGTAATTGCCGCGGCCGAGGTTTTCGAAAACGCGTCGAATCTGGACCAGGTAGGTTGGGTCCTAGAAGTTAGAACCAAGACGCTCGATCGGAACCTTCGGCCAACCTGTGCGATTCTCAAGGACGTTCTTCTCGAAGCAGATTTCTCAGATTTGCACCGGCTCGAGACCCTTGTAGGTCAGGTCGCCACCAGCCTCGAAAACTCGGTTCCCCAGGCAGGCCACCGATACGCGGCCGGCAGAGCCGCTCGTTATCTTACGCCAGGGGCAAATCTCAGGGAGGAGTGGCGGGGCATTGAACAGATCCGTCGTATGAAGTCCCTCGCCGCCGGATCCGAAGGCGACCGGAAGGCCCTGGCAAAAAAGCTGCAGGCGTTTGCCTCAAAGCTCATCAGGGCTTCAGGAGTCCGCGTGGCAGTAACGGCCGGCGAGGATCGGTTCGAGGAGATCAGGGAGACCCTGGATGAACTTATCCGCCCTATGATGGCCCGGGCCGATAAGGGGGCCCATGAGCCCCTGGGAGGCTTAAACCAGGCAGCATTCAGCCCCAAATCGGCGCGGGAAGGCTGGTCGGCCTCTGTCGCCGTATCCTACGTGACCCGGGTCTTTCGCACCGTGTCCTATGCGCACCCGGACAGTGGCGCCCTGCTGGTTCTCGCCAAGTTGCTTCGGTTCGGATACCTGCACCGCGAAATCCGGGAAAAAGGCGGCGCCTATGGGGGTATGGCCGTCGCTTCGCCCGGAAGCGGCCTTTTCTCTCTCATGTCTTACCGGGACCCTCACTTTGAGAGGACGTATGACGCCTTTGACAGGGCCGTGGCCTGGGCCGTGGACGGAGGCTTCACCGATGAGAACATCCGCGAAGCGGTCCTTGGGGTGTTCAGCGATCTCGACGGAGTGTTGTCGCCAGAGGGGAGGGGGCTGCGCGAGTGGTATTATGCCTACCAGGGCATCACGCCGGAAGCCCGCCAACATGTTCGAGACAGCGTTCTCTCTGTTAACCGGGAGAGGCTGGTTGAGGTGGCCCGACGTTACCTGAGAGGTCGTGAGGCTCTCTGGGCGGAAACGGCCATATCCAACTCAGGGGTTCTGGACAGGGCCCGAACAAGCGAACAATTCGGAACCCTCACCATTGCCTCTATATAGCGGGCCTGGATTCTTCTATGCTTTCGAAGAAGGACAGGCCCTAGTGTCCTGAAAGTTGCCCTGTGGATTCGGTATCCGGCCTCGTATCCATTATCACTCCCGCATACAATGCGGCCCCATACCTGGAGGAAACGATCGCCTCTGTGCGAGCCCAGACCCACCGGGAATGGGAATGGCTCTTCGCCGATGACGGTTCTACGGACGAGACTCTCGGGATCATGGAGCGTGCGGCGGGGTTGGACCAGAGAATCAGAGTGATTCCGGCCCAAGGCCATAAAGGTTCGGCGGCGGCTGCCCGAAACCGCGCCATGAGAATGGCGCGCGGCGAGTTTTTGGCCTTCCTTGATGCGGATGACCTTTGGGACCCGGAAAAGACAAGAATTCAAGTTGCTTACCTTCATCGCCATTCGTTTGTCGACGGCGTCACTTGTGGGTACGACCTTTTTGGGGACCCCGTTAGGGTCTCAACCGACCACAGGCTTTCTCGGGAAGAGGTTGTCGTCCAATGGTCGGAGGTGCTCTCCGGGGCACCCTTTCCGACCCCCTCCTTTCTCTTCCGGCGCCGATGCTATGAGGCGATGGGTGGCATGGATGAGGACCCACGCCTTGTCACAGGCGAGGACTATGAGTTTTTTGCGCGCTTCCTAGCCACGTATACCGTTCACCGGATTTGCAATAATCTCCTTCACGTGCGCATGTCGGCGCCCATGGGTTCGCTCACTGCACGCCAGCAAACGGGTAAGGGCGTGAAGGGTCTGCCTGTAATGGAAATCCTTCTGGAGAAAGGCCTGATAAATCAACGGCAGGCACGCCACATGGAGTCGAGAATGTATTACACTCAAGCCACCGACAACCTGTTCCGACACAGGGTTCCCTTCCGAGGTCTTCTCCTTCGATCTCTCCTGACTGGCGGGGCTCCCGGCAGGGCCTGGGTTATGTTCATCCTTTCCGTGCTGCCTGCGGTTTTGCTGAAACCCCTATTGGCTCGTCTTCAACGACTGCGGGGACGAAGCGTCCGCAGGGCAGACGCAGAATGAGACGGGGTTACTCCAGAGGTTGAACGCCCGAGCAAGGACGAATGGAAAGATGGGTGACGCAAAAGGTATTTCTCTGACGACACGCGAGCTGTGGTTGTGAACTCGAAGCGCATTCTTTGGATTTCGCATATCGTTCCATACCCGCCTGTTTCGGGGGGCAGGCAGCGGAGTTTCTACCTGCTCAAAGAAATCTCGAAAGACCACGACGTGTTCTTCATAGGGCTCAACCCCCACCGGGGGGGTACCGCTTCCGTTCAGGAAACGCTGGCCTCCTTTTGTCGGGAGGCCAGGGTGCTTGAACCGGAAAGGAGCCATGCGCCTCAGGGATTCAGTTCTCCTTACCTCCGCGGACTATTTTCCATCGATGGTTATTCTGTCCGCGTGCTGAACGACGACCGAATGGCCCGGGCGATTCACGAGACGGTTGCGGAACAGGAAATCGAGCTTCTTCATTTCGACACAATAGGGCTTTGCCAGTTCCATCCGCGTCTGAGCCATGTGAAGTCTGCTCTCAATCATCACAACATTGAGAGCCACATGACGCTTCGTCGGGCGCGGAAGGAGAAGAATCTTGCCAGGAAGATATTCTGGTATTTCGAAGGATGGAAATTGCGGAGGTACGAACGGAAGGAATGTCCCCGCGTTGACATCAACCTGGTATGTTCGGACCTTGACCGGGAAAGGCTGCGAAACCATATGAAAGGCTCCCGGATCGAAGTTATCCCCAATCCCGTCGATATCTCCTACTTTCGTTCTGAAGGGCGAGCCAAGACACCACGACGTCTGGTTTTTGCTGGAGGCATGGATTTCTATCCGAACCGGGATGCCATGACGTTCTGGGTCGAAGAGATATGGCCAGAAATGAAGAAGAAGGTGCCCGGGATCTCGATAACCGTCATCGGTATCGATCCACCGGGCTGTGTTCAAAGCCTTGGCCGAGCAGATGCCGACTTTCGAGTTCTTGGTTTTGTGGAGGATGTTAGGCCCTATCTGGACGAGGCCGAAGTGTATGTCTGTCCGGTTCGAGACGGCGGAGGGACAAAGCTGAAAGTGCTCCATGCCATGGCTATGGGTGTTCCGGTGGTTGCACACCCCGTGGCCTGCGAGGGACTTGATGTTGTTGACGGGGAACATGTCAGACATGCGACTCGCGTGGAGGACTATGTCGCCACAATCCAGAATCTTTTAAGCAACAAAACAGAACGAGAACGGCTGGCTTCAAATGCGCGACGTCTTGTGGAAAGCAATTATGCTGTAACAGCTGTGGGACGGAACCTTTCCAACCTGTACGGCCAACTGTGACGCATCCTGTCAGGCCAGGTCGCGCATTGCGGGAGCACAGGCAACGATTGCATATGAGCTCGTCCAAATCCATTTCCACTTCCCTATCGAGACCCTTGAGGTTCTTGCATATCCCGAAAACCGCAGGGATGACGTTTACAAATCTTCTGATGAGAAACTATTGGTTCAGCTGGAATTTCCGCTTTACCGGGGATATCTCGAACGATATCGCAAGGTACCACCGATTGCCCAAGAATCGCAGAAGAAGAATTCGTCTTTTTACCGGGCATGCTCCCTTCTTCACGGGATTGCCTGATGCGGACTTGCTCCCAATCATTACGCTCCTCAGAGACCCGGTGAAACGCGTCATGTCCTATTGTCAGCACGTTTCCGAGGGGAAGAGCCCCTATTTAAGAGACCAGTTCCATCCTGACCATTTCGATCTGGACCGATTTCTTGAAAGTAACAATTACGAACTCGAAAATCTTCAGACCAAAATGCTTCTCGGTCGCCAGGATTCTCATAAACACATGCCCACCACGAGGTCGTTCGCGGATATGCCGGAGCTGGCGCTGGAAGTCCTGTTTCGTCAGGTGGAGTGCTTCGGAATTCAGGAGTTCTTCGACGAAAGTGTTCTGCTTTTCGCCAAGCACTTCACGTGGAGAACCCCATACTATTTACGCATCAACGAGGCCAAGGCCTCCCGACGCTTGACATGGTCCCAAGGACAGATCGAAAAGGTTAGAACCATGAATGGCCTCGACATCGAGGTCTACCGGAAAGCTCGAGAAGAGTTTCTGAAGCGCATCAGGCTGCAGGGCATCCCCCAGCAGTTGGCCCACTTTAGAAGTCAACAACAGGCCATGACGATTCGTATTCTTCTTGAGGGCTGGCTCGGTCGCGTTTCCGGCCTTCTGTTCAGCCTGTAGACGGCTCTTTGCACGCGGAACTCCACATGGGAGTTAATAGAGGCCGCCCCGCTGTGCGATTCCCTTTCTCGATTTCGAAATGGCATAACGGGCCCCTCCCCGCCTGAGGGCGTGCAACAGTTGGTAGGCCCGAAAGACCAGCCGGTGATATTGCCCAACCAGGGACCTTTCCGGATGGAAATTATATTTCCGGGTAAGGTACTGTTCTTCTTCCAATCGTTTGGAGTCGACCCTGCTCAGGGACGTCTTCTGGTGGGCATGATAACGGAAAGCGCCCAGAAATTGGGGAACCTGAATGAAACGTTCCCGTCCCTCACTCCTGATTAGTCGAATGACCATGTCATTATCCATTAGTCGATTCAGGTTCACATCAAAGTCGCCAATTCGGTCATGCGCTTCCCGTCGCCAGAACATGGCCTGGTTATAACATTTCATATTTTCATAGGGGAATTGTGGTGTTCTAACCGGGAGCGCATAGGTCTTATCAATCATGTCTCCGATCTCGTCTATGGTAATCCAATCTCCATAGACCACCGTGGCCCCGGGATGCGACTTGAAAGCCGTGACCGCCGCTGAAAAGGACCCCGGCAGGTAGAGGTCATCCGCGTTCTGCCAGGCGTAGATGTCTCCTGTCGCATGCGCAAATCCTTTGTTTAGGGCATCCGACTGCCCAGAATCTCTTTCCCTGATCCAGAAACGGATATAGGATTCGAATTCTTTAACCACCCGGACCGTTTCATCGGTGGAACCTCCATCCACGATGATTAACTCGACCTTTGGATAATCCTGATTCAATACCGAGAGAATCGATTTCCGGATAAATGCACCCTGGTTAAGAGACGGCATGACCACCGAAATGGTCGGGCCCGGTGTATCTAAGGATCTGCCAGAGGCAGGTTGTTTCCGCAACTCGGACACAAAGTTATCGACCCGGGTTCCGACCATACGGGGAGAGGATTCGAGGTTACTGCTCATGTAGCAGACCTTTGTAGGCGGAAGAGACACCATGAACTGGCCCTGAAAAGAACAGCCGGCCACCTGATCATGAATGGCCTCTTTTCAGCATATCTTCGTAGAGTGCAATAGTCCTTTCTCCAATGCTTTTCCACGAGAATTGTGTTTCCATGATTCGGGTATCTTCTTTGAGTTCTTCCTGAAGATCCGGGTTGGACAGGATTCGTTTCATTTTATCGGCCAACTCAGCGGAATCATTTGGGGCGCAGACACAGATCTCTTTACGGGTCACCAGTTCCGGAAGACTGCCCACATTTGAGACCAGAAGCGGAACATGATAGGCGAGCGCGAGTCCACCCACGCCAGACGCCGATTCAAAATATCTGTAAGGCAAGACAACAAGGTCTGCCGCCTGCATATAAACCGGGACCTTGTCACGGGGAACGTATCCCTCGTGAAAGATGATTGAGGGGTTTCCTTTGAGCAGCTCAACATAGGTCTCTTGGCTTTCCCATACTTTTCCCGCAATAAGCAACTTCTTCCCTGGGAGCTTCATGGACTTAAAGGCATGGATAAGCACGTCCAGCCCCTTATAATCTCGGATGGCTCCGAAAAACAGGACGGTTCGGTCCGCCTCCCTGAGGCCGAGACGGTCTCGGGCCTCTTCACGAGACATCGGTTGAGCCAGGGTCCTCAATGGCCCATGGGGAATTACGCGAACTCGGACAGCGGGTATTCCATACCGTTTCAGCAACGTATCTCGGTTGGCCTCCGAGTGAACGATGAAAGCATCGGACAACCGAAGTACACTTCGATTCAGCAGTAAGGGCAAAGGCTTGATTTCGTGGGGGACGATATTGTGAAGGGTAAGAACTACGGGTCTTTTCTTCATCCGAATCATTGACAGAAGAGTCCAATAGACCGGAGCCAGAATATAACTCCACCACTGTGCATGAACCACATGGCCCCTGGCCGTAAGTCCTGCCCTGACCCAGCCGACCGGGTTATACCACGTGAGAAAATGACGCTGCACCACATTGTCCAAAACCAGCTCTGTTTCTGTTGGGTCTGTCGTTCCGCCCGGATAGAGCCACTCTGGGTAGAGCCTTTGGAATCCAATGAAATCCACTGACCAGTGTTCCGCTACGGCTTCGCAAAGCTCCCGCGTATAAGCGCTTAGGCCCTTGACCGGGGGAAGCGTTCCGATTATGGAGACCGTCGGCATAACTCAGAACCCGACCGGGGCGGAGGCTGTTGTATATGAGATAGGGCAGGAATCACATCGCATTGGGAAACCTCTATATGTGTCCGCGCGTCCCCGGATCTTTTTGTGACGAAACAATTCTGAGCCGGTATTGACCACTCGAGAAGCGTTCAACTCGAACCCGAGTCCCAAAAGCCTCTGACAGGGCAGAATCCACCAATAGTTCCCTGATTGTACCAGCCGCCAGAACACTTCCTTTCTTCAGAATTAACATATGGGTGAACTCTGGGACAATCTCCTCCAAATGATGAGTGACGAGGACGACCGCGGGTCCGTTCGGGGCCTTTACGATTCGAGCGACCCTCGTGAGAAAGTCTTCGCGAGCCACGGGGTCCAGCGAGGTGCACGGCTCGTCCAGAAACAGGACATCATATCGGGCCATCAAGGCCCGTGCGATGAGCACCCGCTTTTGTTCGCCTTGGGAGAGCGTAGACCAGAGCCGACCCTCCAGATGTCGGCATCCCATGGTCTGCAGCAGAACTCCGGCTTCCTTGCGCTCGCCCGGCTTCGGGCGGTGATACAGGTCTATGGTTGCGGCCCGCCCGGTGAGTACAAGCTCGAGACTGGTGATGTTTGGGTGGATTCGCTCCGCTATATAGGGACTTACGAGGCCGATTCTCTTCCGCAGGTTCCGCCAATCGCTCCTTCCATAGGCTTCGCCGAGGACTCGGACCTCTCCACGGGTGGGGGGAAGATGGCCGGCCAGGGACGAGATCAATGATGTCTTTCCCGAACCATTGGCGCCCAGGATGACCCAGCGCTCATGGGGAAGCACCCGCCATTGAATATCCTTGAGAATCGTTTGGTCCCGGGCTACGCATAGATTGAGGGCCTCAATAAGAGGCTCAGGGCAAGGACCTGGTACATGAGAATGGCCCACCGCCCTTCCCCCTCTCCCGCCTCCCTCAGGTTTCCTCCTCACCGGACACATCCCATTAAAATAACCCAGTTGTGCCCATGTTGGTAAGGTACAGGAGTCATGAGAGCGTGCAGTAGAATAGAACCGAGAATAGGCATTTTGGCTTCAGCCCAGCCAGCCACCTAATGCCGGCAACCTATGAAGGAGGCAGAGATGTCCGGAATCTTCGAAGAAAGCGCCCTAAACGGGATGACACTTCGCAATCGTATCATTCGCTCGGCAACCTGGGAAGGGATGTGCGATTCCAGCGGCGCTTCCACGCCACAGCTGGAGAAATGCTATCAGGACCTTGCAGAAGGGGAGGTCGGCTTAATCATCACCGGGTACGCTTTTGTTCGTGGGGACGGCCGACAATACCCACGAAAGATGGGTCTGGACAAGGATGCCCTCGAAGGGCCCATGCGCCGTCTGACGGATCGCGTCCATAAGGCCGGCGGAAGGATCTGTGTGCAACTTGTTCATGCCGGGGGCCAGACCACCTCGGCCATGGCTGGCCGGCAGCCGTTAGCACCCTCCGCGGTGAAGGCCGAACAGTTTGATGAAATGCCGGCCCCGATGTCTCTGGACGACATCCAGAATGTCGTGCTGGCCTTTGGTCACGCAGCCGGCCGTGCCAAGGCCTGGGGCTTTGACAGCGTTCAGCTGCACGCCGCTCATGGCTACCTCATCAACCAGTTTCTTTCCCCCCATACGAATTTACGAAGCGACGACTATGGTGGGCCTGTCGCTAACCGGGCCCGTTTTCTCATGGAAACCTATCGAGGGGTGAGAGAGGCTGTGGGCTCCAGCTATCCGGTGTTAGTCAAGCTGAACGGCTCAGACTTTCTCGAGGGTGGCCTTTCTCCGGATGACGCTGTAACTGTGGCGGGAATGCTCGACCGAGAGGGGATCGATGCCATCGAAGTGAGTGGCGGCACTCCGGCCTCCGGGGACCGGACGCCTGTGCGCCGTAAGATCAAGCGCAGGGACCAGGAAGGCTATAACCTTGGTCTCGTGCCGGACATCCGTGAGAAGGTTCGCTGTCCCGTGATGGTTGTTGGCGGCTTTCGTTCCTATGACCTCCTAGAGGAGGTTCTTGAAAAGGGGGAGGTGGACTATGTTTCACTCGCGCGCCCGTTCATACGAGAGCCCAATCTGGTCAGGCGGTGGAGGCAGGGGAACACGACGCGGGCCCGCTGTATTTCCTGCAACAAATGCTTCAAGCCGGGCTTCAAAGGAGAAGGAATCTATTGTGTTGTGGAACGGGAGGAGAGGGAAAAGTCCGGGTAGGGTCCTGCCTTCACTCCAGTTCTACGTAGACAAACGGACCAGACCTCAGGCTACAACGATTTCCGGTCGCCCCGGTTCAACCGTCCCGATCTTGCACGCGTGGACCACACCCCGTTGCTGAAGAAGGGCCAGCAATCTGTCGGCCTGGTCCGCAGGAACGGCCAGAAGGAGTCCGCCGGAGGTCTGAGGATCAAAAAGCAGCTCCTCATGCGTTGGGGGTAGAGACCGTTTCAACGACAGGAAGCCCTCCACGACCTCCCGGTTGGCTTTATTGCTCCCTGTGGTTTCCCCTTTGTCGTACATATCCAGAGCCCCACCGTAAACGGGAAGAGATCCGTACGAAAGATTAATGCGGCAGCTGCTTCCTTTGGCCATTTCCAAGGCATGGCCGGCTATCCCGAAACCCGTGATGTCCGTACAGGCGTGAAGGTCAAACTCGAGCGCGGTCTCGATGGCCACTCGGTTCAGGGAAGCGACTGTGGGCAACACCTCCCGTTCAAGTTCCGCATAAGCCATTTTCCCCGACCGGACCGCATTGAAGAGGACCCCGGTTCCAATCGGTTTCGTCAGAATGAGAACATCGCCAGCACGAGCCCCAGCATTCAAAACAAGCCGCTCCGGATCCACTATTCCATTGACGCATAAGCCGTACTTGGGTTCTTCGTCATCTACTGAGTGGCCGCCGGCCATGACGGCACCGGCTTCGATGACCTTGTCATTTCCTCCTCGGAGGATTTCCTTCAAGATCCCCAGGTCCAGTTGTTTCGACGGAAACATGACGACATTCAAGGCGAGAATCGGTCTGCCCCCCATCGAATAGATATCCGATATGGAGTTGGCCGCTGCAATCTGGCCAAACCAGTAAGGATCATCCACGGGTGGGGTAATGAAATCCACCGTGGCCACGAGAGCGGTCTGCGGATTGAGACGATATACGGCTGCGTCATCGTGGGTTTCCGTCCCCACGAGAAGATTGGGATCCGCGGGTACGGTCAGAGACGCCAGAATGCCCGACAAGTCCGCCGGGCCTATCTTGGCGGCTCAGCCGCAAGTTCTTGCCAGACGCGTGAGGGTCTTCTTTCTGAAAATGGACATTCTTTCCTCAGGTGAGAATCCGTCTCCAACGTTTGCTGCCGATGCAGCCTCTTTGACAGAAAACGGAAAAGCAATGGTTCCAAGCGTCTTTGCCGGCCCCACCCTGCCGAGACAGGGCTAGGGGAAAAACTAAAGTCCCGACGGCCGGTAGGATTCCGCGCTCCGTCGGGAATTCAAAGGCCTTGCCAAAGGGCGGCGCCCCCCTCTGTTTCCTCCCCTAACTCGACCGATCCGTCAGCGAGACCAAACCGGGCAGGCTTCTTCCCTCCAAAAGTTCCAGGGAGGCCCCTCCGCCGGTAGAAATGAAGGTAATGGCCTGCGTCACGCCCGCCCTGTGAACCGCCAGCGCGGTATCCCCTCCTCCGACGATCGTCAGGGCGTAAGCATCGGCCACGGCCCGGGCGACTGCGAAGGTCCCTCGAGAGAACTGGTCCACCTCAAACATCCCCATAGGACCGTTCCAGATGATGGTTTTCGAATTTGCCAGGGCATCCGAGAAAAGCCGCGCGGTGGCCGGCCCGATATCCAGGGCCTTCCAACCCTTGGGAATCTCCTGCGTGCTGACGATCTTCGTGGCGGCACCCGGATCCATGGACTCGGCGACGACGCAATCCACCGGAAGATAGAACTTGAGGCCAAGTTTCCGTGCCTTCATCCGGATTCTCTGAGCGGTTTCGAGCATATCGTCCTCCACCAGAGACTCTCCCACCTCATAACCCATGGCCTTGATAAAGGTGAAGGCCATACCGCCGCCGATGATGACCCGGTCTACCTTGTCTTCAAGGTTCTCAATGACGCCGATCTTTCCGGAAACCTTTGCGCCTCCCAGAATGGCCGTAAAAGGCCGCAGGGGATTATGGACGGTCCCAATCAGGTATTCCACCTCTCGCTTCATCAGAAATCCTGCTGCCGAGGTGAGGTAGCGGGCAACACCGGATGTTGAGGCGTGTGCCCGGTGCGACGTTCCGAAAGCGTCATTGATGAAATAATCCGCATTCGCTGCCAGCGCTTTGGCAAACTCGGGATCGTTCTTTTCTTCTTCCGGGTGAAAACGGACGTTTTCGAGCAGGGCGACGTCCCCGTTCTTCATCTTGTCCACGGCTTTCTTTACCGTCTCGCCTATGCAGTCAGGGATGAACCCCACCTCCTTGTCCAGCAGGCGCATGAGGCGCTTGACTACGGGTGAGAGGCTAAAGCGCAAGTCAGGCTTTCCCTTTGGGCGGCCAAGGTGGGAGCAGAGAATGACGCGGGCCCCTTCGTCAATGGCAAAGTTAATGGTCGGGAGGGCCTCCCTGATCCGGCGATCGTCCGTGATATTAAGATTGTCATCCAGGGGCACGTTAAAATCCACCCGGATGAGGACGCACTTGCCTTTGAGGTTCAACTCTTCAATCGTAAGCTTGTTGAAGATGCCAGCGGCCGGCTGTTTCTCCTGAGACTCCGTCATGAGCGGCAATCCCCCCTTGCTTAGATTCCTGCCTGCTTAGCGCCCGAGCCGCAAGGCCAGGTCTTTCAATCGGTTGGAATAACCCCACTCATTGTCATACCAGGAAAGCACCTTGACCATGCGTCCTTCCAAAACCTTGGTGGACTTGGCATCCACAATGGACGAATGGGAATTGCCATTCATATCGATGGACACCAGGGGCTCTTCGGTGTACTGCAGGATGCCTTTCATCGGGCCTTCGGCGGCGGCCTTGAGGGCCTTATTGATGTCTTCCGCCGAGGCGTCGGTCTTGAGTTCTGCCACAAGGTCCACGACGGATACGTTGGGCGTCGGCACCCGAATGGACATCCCGTCAAGTTTCCCATTAAGTTCCGGAAGCACCAGCCCCACGGCCTTGGCGGCCCCTGTGGTGGTCGGGATCATGGAAAGGGCCGCCGCGCGGGCCCGTCTCAAATCCTTATGAGGCAGGTCGAGGATCCTCTGGTCGTTCGTGTACGAATGGATCGTGGTCATCAATCCCCGCACGATCCCAAACTGAGTATGGATGACCTTCGCGATGGGAGAGAGACAGTTGGTGGTGCACGACGCATTGGAGATGATCCGATGCTTATCGGGGTCAAGCTTTTCGTCGTTTACGCCCAGGCAGACGGTAAAATCCGGTTCCTTGGCCGGGGCTGAAATGAGCACCCATTTGGCCCCCCGGTCGAGATGCTTCGACGCGCTGGCCCGGTCCACGAACCGGCCGGTACATTCAAGGACAACGTCGACTCCGTAGTCGGCCCAGGCGAGTTTGTCGAGATCGGCGGTGGCCGTAACTCTGATTTCCTTTCCATTGACAATGATGCTGTTATCCGTTGCCGAAATATCAGCAGTGAAAATGCCGTGTACGGAATCATACTTCAGCAAATGGGCAAGCGTTTTCGCATCCGTCAGGTCGTTGATGACGGCGACGTCAAGGTCCTTCAGCCCTGAGCGGAAAACATTGCGGCCGATTCGCCCGAATCCATTAATCCCAACTTTCATGTGTAAGCCCTCCTTAAGATGTATTTCGGTGGGGTAACGATCTATACAGAAAAATAATGGTCAATTATAGATGGTTTTCCGCTACTTGTTAAGAACAAAAAGTGAGCACGGATTCCCCGCAAGCCCCCGGGGCCCAGAGGCCGGACGCCTGTACAGGGCGGTCAATCCAGTCTGTTCAGAACCATCCCGGTCAGGAGTTTCGGGAAGAAATAAGTCGATTTTGGGGGCATTCGCTTGCCGTCAAGGGCAACGTCGCGAAGTTCCTGAAGACGCGTCGGATTCAGGAAAAAAGCAGCCCCGAAACGGTGCTCGTCCACCATCTTCATGGCCTTAGTCGGGTTCATCTCATACGCGAAGTCGGTAATGCCGAGAACCTCCTCAAAGACGTAACGGTGAAGAACCGTCACATCAAGACGCCCAAGGGGCCCGGATATTCCCTGATATCTGCCAGGTTCCACTTCGAGAATATAGCCTTTTCCGGAACCCGAATAAACGCCGAAGCAGTGGGCTTCACGTCCGGGCAAAAGGTCGAGAAACCCTTCGTCTCCAGGGAGGATAGACAGTGGGGACAGTCTGCCTGCCCGACGTAACCCGCTCTCCAGGGCTCCCTTTTCCAAACGGATCAACCGGTGCGTCGGCAAAGCGGTCAGTCCCGATTCCTCCATGTTTGCCAGAAACATAAGGACGCGGTCTGCGGGCGCCCCCTTGCGCTCCATCATGTATTCCAAAGACGTTTCATAGCGGTGATGCCCGTCAGCGATAAAGACGGGAAGGGCCTTCAGCTCTTCCGAGACGGCCCTGACCTCGTCTGGATTCTCAATGAGCCAGAGCCTGTGATGGCACCCCAACGCATCCTCTGCTGTAACTACCGGCGCCCTCTTTTCCGCGGTGTCTTCCAGGATTCTTGATGTGACCCGTTGGGGACTGCTGTACAGTGAAAAAATCGGACTGATATTGGCCTCCGTGGCCCGCAAAAGGTTCAGACGGTCGGCTTTGGGTTTTGAATGGGTTTCTTCGTGCGGCAGGATGATCCCGGCGCTGAACGGCTCGATCCGTACCCGAGCCAGCAGGCCCCTGAACCGCAGGTTCTGGCCTTTCATTCGGTATTCGATCTCGTAACCGTAAAAGATGGGCCTATCGTCGCGGATGAGGATATTGGAAGCAAGCCAGTCTTCCAGATTCTGGCTCGCGCGGGTATAGCGGTTGTTGGACTCGTTGTCGTCGTCGCGATCCTTTCCAAAGTCAATTTGAACGATGTTAAAAGGACTCCGTGAGTAGAGCTGTTCCTTCTCCTCGGACGATATGATGTCGTAAGGCGGCGCCGTGACATCGGAGAAGTTCAATATTTTTTGGGGGTTGTATCTGATGCCGCGAAAGGGTGTGACTTCGGCCATAGGGAGCGTAATATATCACACGGATCCCCAAATTGCAAAAGCCCAGAGAGTATGCTATAAAACCGTAACTATTTATATTTAAAGGAGAATTTCTTTGCATGAACTTCGATGATTTCAAGTTTGCCATTGCATTGGTCCTCGTTCTGGCCTTCGCCCCGATTTCCGGCGGATGTGCCAAGCCAAGAACCCCGGAGGAGACTGCTCCGGGAAAGATTCTCGTGAAGGTCAATGACGGCGGCATCACGGACGAGGAACTCCTCACCGAGTACGCCAATCTCCCCGAATTCGCCCAGGAGGAATATGCAGGCGAGGCCGGCCTGCGGAAATTTCTGGACGAACTGGTTACCAGGGAGCTGTTGTATCAAAAGGCCCTTCAAGAAAGACTCGAGGAGGATGTGGATTTTCGGCTTGCCCTCCTGAGCTACCGGAAAGCCCGGCTTTCCGCTATGTTGATCGAACGAGAAGGCCGGGGCGCAGAGGCCGTCACGGAAGGCATGGTAAAACAATACTTTGATGAAAACCAGGAAGACTTTCAGCTTCCGGAAAAGATCCAGGTGGCCCATATCCTCACACGATCAAAAGAGGAGGCCGACGAAGTCTATAACGCGGTGAACAAGGGAGCCTCTTTTGCCCGGGTTGCCCGGGAGAAGTCTATCGATACGGAAACGGCCGAGAGGGGGGGGGAACTTACGGCTTTCTCGAGGGGATCCATGGCGCCGGAGTTTGAGGCGGTGGCCTTCAATCTGAAACTGAACGAGGTGAGCCGGCCGGTCAAGACCGAATCTGGATACCATGTGATCAAATTGCTGGACCGTTATGAGGCCCAACAGGTGGATTACGACCGAATTTCAGATTTCATCAAGAGCAGGATGGAGGATGAAATCCGGCAGCAGGCGTTTGAAAGCCTATCTGAGACTCTGAAGAAGACGGCGTCCATTTCGGATATTGATGAAAAGGCCTTTAACGCCCTGCTGGAAAAGGTGGTCTCGAATAAGACCGCTCCCTGATTACCGTTTGGTGCCGGTCGCCACTCATTGCTTCCAGTAGGATTCTTTTCGATGAAAGAAACGGTCATTTCGAGCACGAGAAACCCCAGGATTCGCGAAGTCATCCAGTTGCGTGACCGAAGGGGTCGCAAACGGACCGGGCTGATTCTGATTGAAGGACAGGCGGAAGTGAGTTGCGCGATGCGGGCCGGGGTTTCCATCAAAGGCATTTTTCTTTGTCAGGATATGCTCTCCCATTCCGGCGCCGCGAATATTGAACCGTGGGCCAGAACTCATAACATTCCCTGCCATCAGGTCACCCGGGATGTGGCCAGGAAGATATCGTATGGCGACCGCCTTTCGCCCCTGCTGGCGATTGCTGAGGTCCAAGAGCAAACTCTCGACCTTCTCCGTGAGCGAATCGGGGGCGGGCCTTCGCTCGTACTCGTTCTGGATGGCTTTGAGAAGCCGGGCAACGTGGGGGCGGCGTTCCGGGTGGCGGACGGTGTGGGTTCGGACGCGATCCTACTGAGCAATCCGGTGTCAGACTGTTGGAATCCCAATACCATACGGGCGAGCCTCGGAACGGTTTTTACCCTGCCTTTCGCCGAGGCTTCGGCTGCAGATTGCTTTGCGTGGTGCCAGAAGGAGGGTCTTCGGGTTGTGGTTTCAACACCCTTCGCCGACCAAATTTATTCGGACGCGGACCTTTCAGGGCCTACCGCTTTAGTCGTTGGTAGTGAACACAGGGGGGCTGACGCATTCTGGCTCGAGGCGGCCTCCGCGAAAGTAAGGATTCCCATGACCGGGTATGCGGACTCTCTGAATGCTGCGGTCTCAACAGGAATTCTTCTCTACGAGGCCTTAAGGCAAAAGAGGGCTCTGCCAATTTGTACGACCAAAGTTAAAGCTCCGGACGAGGGAGTGGGAAGGAAGGAAGAGGCCGGGACGAAGCCTGTTATTGGTTGACGGCAAAATCCTGGTTGTTATCTTTTTCCGGGCGAATAAGTCTAATATTCTGAGGGCTATTATCTTCCTCGGTACCGGTGGACGCCAGCGGAGTCGATGAAGGTCTTGATTCCAGATCCGGAAGACCAAGAGGCGCGGTCAGCATTTTACAGAAGCCGTCAAGGACGCCCCCCTTCGCTACCGTCACAACCTCGGCCTCCACGTCCCCCTTAACACGACCCGTGGCACAGATATCCAGCTGCTTTCGGGCAAAAATATTTCCCACGACGGTGCCATGAACGACCACGTGCTCGGCCACGATATCCGCCTCAACCCGCCCCACATTGTTGATGATGACGCCCGTGTCTGTCTTCAGATGGCCTCGGAAAAGCCCTTCGATGCAGACGTTGCTTCCCGTCTCGAGCGTTCCTTCGAATGTGCAGTCGGGACCAATCAGGGTCACCACCTTGCCAAATTCCGGTCTTTCAGTATCGCTCTTCTTAAGTATCGTCATTTTCATCAGATGGCGGACTCCGTAGCGCTAGAGTGTTATCGATACGGTCCCAGATGTAGTCCACGGGGTTCACGTACCGATTGTTCTTGACGATGGCATAGTGAAGGTGGGTTCCCGTACTGCGTCCGGAATTCCCCATCAACCCTATCTCATCTCCTCTCTTAACGGCACTTCCCGACTTAACCTGAATTACGGCCAAATGACCGTATACGGTCGTATACTCTGACCCATGGGCAATTCTGACAAACTTTCCAAGATAACGGTCGGTTCCCGTGGAGATGACCCTCCCGTCGGCCGGGGCAATGATGCTGGTCTTCCAGTGGCCGGCGATGTCCAGACCGTTATGAAACTCTTTTCCGGTCCCGGTAACGGGGTTAACACGCCAGCCAAACCTGCTGGGGATCCAGAGGTCTTCCCCGTCTGCCGGAAGAATCATAGGGGTCTGCCTGACCTCTACCTCGCGCTCTGACAGAAAATCCACGACTTCCTGGAGACTTTCGGCCAGATGACTCCTTTCCCGCGAAGCCCCCCTCTGGTTGCCAAGAAGTTCCTCTTCATGACACAGGATGCCGTCCAGTGTGTAATCCAATGGGGCTGTACCGCCGCTGCCCCCCTGGTTTGCCCGCTCATCCTCCGCCGGGATCTTGTCGTTCATCCCCAAGAATCGACGAATTCTGTTCTCTTTGGCCTGGATGTCGTTAAGTTCCTGTTTGAGGGTTCTGTTTTCGGCGTCACGCTCGGTAAGCAGTTTCTGAAGTTCAGAATTGGCGCTGCCATAATGGGACGATGATGCCCACAGCCCGAGGGTCGATAGACCCAGAATGACGGACAGGCCAAGGAACACAAAGAATCCGCCCACGACCACGTAAACCGTGGATTTCCGGAAAGAATAGCTCCGAAAAGGCTTTTCAGGTCCGGCCATCCACAGAAGTGTTACCTTAGGCAAGAAAATCCTCCAGAATAACGATGTTTATAGATGCAGAAAAAAGACGACAACCACGGGGAGCAGCCACCGTGTGGGCAGCCCAATCCCATACCTCTTATCGGTGACGGCCTGTTCTAACTTAAAATCCCGCTGAAACGCAAGATAAAATCCGACCCATCGTCCATGGGGCAGCCCCTTTTTGAACTCGTCTCGACATCATTTCCAGAGGGCTGAAGATGATAAGAATCTGCGCAGGGCCAATCGGCGGACACGTTCACAAAGCCGTCCTCCGAGGATTATACTTCACCTAATTCTGTCGATACGGAGGGAAAACGGCATGAAAATCAAGAGGTCAGGCTTATGGTCAGCCATCCTGCTATGGTGTCTCCTTGCCCCCCACGTGGCTTCCGGAGAGACAAGGTATGTTTCCGATGTCCTCGTGGTCACGGTACGGTCGCAACCCGGCGAGAACTTTCAGATGCTGGAGACGCTGAAGACGAATGAACCCGTTGAGGTTCTGGAAGACAAGGGCACGTACTCAAAGGTGACGACCCCCTCGGGTGCCGAAGGCTGGATTCTTTCCCAGTATCTTTCCAAGGAGACCCCCAAGCCCATCGTGATAGCAAGGCTTGAAAAGGAGAAAGCACGTCTTGAGGCGCGGGTGAAAAACCTTGAAGCCAGCCAGACCACGCTGAAGGCCGAATTGGCGGATCTTAAAGGCCGCCATCAGGAAACTGTGGGTGCCCTTGAAAGCAAATTCGGTCAGACGCAGGCCCAGGCTTCACAAACCTCAAAGGAACTGGCCGCCATGACCGAGAAATACAACCGGCTGGCGGAGCAGAGCAGCGACGTCGTCGCGGTGATCCAGGAGCGGGACGGTCTCAGGGCTGCCAATTCAGGATTGACGACCGAGGTGGGCTATCTCAGGCAGGAGAACGAACGCCTGAGCCGCACCGGCATGATCCGCTGGTTTCTGGCTGGTGCTGTGGTATTGCTTGTCGGATGGATGGTGGGCCGGGTTTCCAGAAAAAAGAAGAAATATTACTAGAGTCATTTCAGGTGGGGCGGGAACTGAAACCCAAAGCGAGGTCTTCAGAAGGAAAGATCCTCGGGGAAACCGGCTAGGGCTTCATGAGGCCCCTTGGCGTGCACGTATCGATCAGTGGCGGGATTCATCGCGCTCTTGAGCGCGCGGAAGACCTTGATTGTACTGCGGCACAGATCTTTTCCCATAACCCGAGGGGGTGGGCAGTCAAACCCCTGAACCGGGACCAAGTTGCCGAGTTTAGGGTCCTGCGAGACCGATTCGGCATCCATACGGTCGTTCATGCCAGTTACCTGATTAACCTGGCGGCGTCCTCGCCTGTCCTTCGGGAGAAGTCAGTGGTTCTGATGAAAACCGAACTGGATCGGGCGGACCAGCTGGGGGTGGGACATGTCATTCTTCATCCCGGTCGATCTTCCGAGGCAAACAAAGAACTTGCATTGTCCCGAGCGGCTGACAGCCTCAATATGTTGGCTCGGCTCGGGCCGTGGCAGGCAAAGATTCTGCTCGAAAACACAGGAGGCGCCAAGGGCGATATCAGTTCGCGGATGACCGATCTGGGAGACCTTATGGGGCGGGTGAGCTCTGAACTGATCGGGGGGATATGCCTGGATACGTGTCATGCACATACGGCGGGCTATGACCTCGGTCGAAAGGACCAATTTGAGAGACTTGTTTCAGAGGTCGAGAGAAATATTGGTTTTTCAAGGGTCAGGATCATTCATCTGAACGATTCAAAAGGACGGGCGGGCTCGGGACTTGACCGCCATCAGCATATCGGAGAAGGAACGATCGGGGCCGTCGCCTTGGGGCGACTGGTGAACCATTCGGCTTTCAGGCAGATTCCGCTTATTCTGGAAACGCCCCAGGAAACGGAAGAAGACGACCGGCGCAATCTCAGGAGGGTCCGGGAACTTCTAAACTGAAGAAAAGAGACGTTTGACCTCGAATCTCCTCCGTGGATTTCATTTCGTAAAGGGATTTTCTGAAGCCAGCCGCCCCCCGCATTCCACGAACGTACCAACCGACATGTTTGCGTGCCGCCACCAGGGCTTCGTGAACCGAAAGATGCTCTTGCATCAAGGCCAGATGGTCATCGATAATGCTCAGGCGTTCGACGGGGGTTAAGGCGGGCCTCCCCTGGCTGAAGACCCACGGTCTCCCAAGAGCCCCGCGACCAATCATCACCGCCTGGCACCCCGTTTCCTGCATCATATGGGCTGCCTGTTCCAGATTGGTCACGTCTCCGTTTCCAATGACCGGGATAGAAACAGACTCACACACCCGGGTGATATATTCGAAGTCAACGGATCCTGAGAAGAACTGACGAGCCGTGCGTCCGTGGATCACCACCCCGGACACCCCCTCATCCTGCGCCATGAGGGCAAGTTCTGGGGCAACCACGGCATCCCTGCTCCACCCGGCCCGCATTTTAACCGTGACAGGAAGCTGTGTGTTCCGGACAACCGCGCGAATGACCGCCCGGGCCAGGGGAAGATCCCTGAGCAGGGACGCTCCTGCGCCCCGAGAGACGACCTTCTTGACCGGACAACCCATGTTAATGTCAAGGACATCTATCGGCCGGTCGGACAGGAGGGCCGCGGCTCGGCCCATGACTTCAGGGCTGGCGCCAAAGAGTTGAACCGAAAAGGGACGCTCCTCCGGGTCCGTCTTCAGAAGTGCCACCGTGGAGCGATTGTCGTATACAAGTCCATGGGCGCTCACCATTTCCGAGCATACCAAAGCGGCTCCGCAACGCCTTGCCATCAGTCGGAAGGGCAGGTCGGATATTCCGGCCAGAGGGGCAACAATGAGGCGACCCGAGAGGGTCAGGTTTCCAAGATTCACTTAATTGAACGACTATCCTTGAGTACGATATTTATTACGGACAGATCGAAGCAACGCCTGTGAGCAGGCAGGTGTTAACCTCGGCTACTATAAATCATAATTTGACGTTGACACGGTATCCAATAGGCGTAATATAAAATTGATGCGAGGAAGGAACCGAAGGACTGTACACCGGCAGTAGGCCTTTACCTCATGAGGGACGGTCGGTGGGTCCGATCCAGGGGGCGATAGTCCCATTCTCCTCGCATCATTTTTTTGGGGTGCCGGAGCAATCTGAACCTGGTTCCCTTGTTATCAGGTGAGAAGATATTTGCGCCACGGGGTCGAAACGGGGATCCACGAAACCGACCACGCCCGTAAGGCTGTATCCTCGCGACGGGTCCTCGGCCTTTTTCTCCGAAACTAAAAAATCTCTACGGGGTTTCCTCAAGATCTAAGGCGGCCACATCCGGTCTCCGGGCCGCCGTCGTTTCGTCCAGTCGCCGGACCGGCATTGTTAGGGGGGCGGCCGTGACCGCATCCGGGGCGCTTTCGGCAAGCGCCGCAATTTCCAGCATGGCCGATATGAAGGCATCCAGCGTTTCCTTGGATTCCGTTTCAGTCGGCTCGATCATCAAGGCTTCTTCGACGATAAGCGGGAAATATATTGTTGGGGCGTGAAATCCCCGGTCGAGAAGCGCCTTGGCAATATCCAGGGCCCTTACCCCAAGCCTGGCCTGGGCCGAGGCCGAAAGAACGCACTCGTGCAGGCATGCTCGCTCGAATGCCGGCTTATAGGCCTGCTGGAGACGGACGCGAAGGTAATTGGCGTTGATAACGGCGTTTTCACTCACTCGGCGAAAGCCCTCTATCCCCAGAGTCGTCATATAGGCCCATGCCCTTAGAATGACCAGAAAATTTCCGTAATACGGGGCGACAGGGCCAACCGAATATGCGCTCTCGTGCTTGAGCCGGAGAGAACCATTGGAGTGTTCCTGGATGTGTGGAACCGGCAGGAATGGAACCAGCTTTGCACAGACTCCCACGGGTCCGGACCCTGGGCCCCCTCCGCCGTGAGGCGTGCTAAAGGTTTTGTGGAGGTTGATGTGCATGATGTCAAAACCGAGGTCGCCGGGACGAACCCGCCCCACGATGGCGTTCAGGTTTGCACCGTCTGCGTAAACGAGCCCGCCAGAAGCATGCACCATCTCATTGATCTGACGCACGTTGGCATCATACAGCCCCAGCGTGTTCGGGCATGTCAGCATAAGACCCGCAACGTCCGGGCCCAGAGCCTTCTCAAGAGATGCCAAATCCACGTTCCCAAAGGCATCGGTACCAATGACCCGCGCGGAAAAGCCCGCCAGGGTGGCGCTCGCAGGGTTGGTGCCATGGGCAGAGTCGGGAATGAGCATGACCGAGCGATCCTCTCCCTTCGCTTCATGAAATGCAGCGATCAGCATGAGCCCCGTCATCTCCCCATGGGCGCCGGCGAGGGGTTGCATGGTGAAGTCGGCAAAGCCGAGCAGTTCGGCGAGAAACCTTTCCGCCTCGAAGACAGCCCGTAATGCTCCCTGGCAGTATTCCTCCCCTTCTGGTAGAAGGGAAAGCCGGGGATGGAGGCCGGCAAAGCCTGTAAACGAAGCAACGTCCTCGTGGAACCGCGGATTGTACTTCATGGTGCAGGAGCCGAGGGGGTAGAAGGAGGTTTCGATGCCCATATTCTTTCGGCTGAGATTTACGAAGTGTCGGATGACGTCCAGTTCACTCAGTTCAGGCAAGGCGGCATCCTCGCGGCGCCTGACTGAATCCGGAACCCGGTCAGATCGTTGCACATCAAGGGCGGGAAGCGTCGTCCCGGTCCGTCCTGGAGACCCTTTTTCGAAAAGCAGTTTCACAAAGCACCCCCGAGGGCCTCGGCCAGGCCCACGATCTCCTCGCGCGTTCGTTTCTCGGTAACGGCAAGCAGAACCTGCTTGTTACGTTCCTCCCGGAACGCACCCAGTGGAATTCCGGCCATAAAGCCTTTTCGAAGGAGCTGTGATACGACCGGTTTGGCGTCGACGGGAAGTTCGATCACAAATTCATTGAAGAAACCGTCGCTCGAGGCGAGACGGACCCCCGGGATCGAGATCAGGGTTTCGGCGGCAAAGGAAGCTTTGGACGCGCAAAGTTCTCCTACACGGCGAAAGCCGGTCTTCCCCATCAAGGCCAGATAAATGATGGCCCGAAGCGCACAGAGCGATTCGTTTGTGCAAATGTTGGAGGTAGCCTTTTCCCGTCTTATATGTTGCTCTCGTGCTTGCAGGGTGAGAACAAATCCGGGCTTTCCTGAAAGGTCCTTCGTCCGGCCGCAGATGCGACCCGGCATCTTCCTCATGAAATCCGAGGTTGTGGTCATGAATCCCAGATAAGGACCCCCAAAGGAAAGCGGGATGCCGAGGCTCTGCCCTTCGCCCGTGACAATTTCAAATCCCATCTCCCCGGGTGTCTTCAGCAGGGCCAGAGCCAGAGGGTAGACGGAACAAATTGGGGTTATGCCCTTTTCTCGGGCCTTCATTACCAGGGGGGTCCAGTCGCGGATCGTTCCATAAAAGTCGGGGTACTGAATCACCACCGAGGATGTCTCCTCATCCAAAGACTTCAAGAGTTCATCGGCGCATTGGTCGGGCTCGTCGCTGGTGACCCGGACCTCTGCGGCAAGGTGGTGGCTTGAGGTCCGTACCATGGCTTGGTATATGGGCGACAGGGTCCCGGCGATAAGCACCTTTCTCCGGCGGTTTCTCCTAAGAGCCATGAGTATGGCTTCAAACAGGGCGGTGCCCCCATCGTAGAGTGAGGCATTGGAGACCTCCATTCCGGTGAGACGGCACATGGCCGACTGATATTCATAGACGGCCTGGAGAGTGCCCTGGCTGGCTTCCGGCTGGTAGGGGGTATAGGAGGTGAGAAATTCACCTCGTTCCACGACATGAGATATTGCCGCCGGGACAAAATGGTCATAAACCCCGCCCCCTGTAAAGCAGATGAGGTCTGTGCGGTTCTCCCGGGCCAGAGTGCCAAGCTTTGCAAGAACTTCGAGTTCGGAGAGCCCTTTTTCCGGAAGATTGAACCGCGGGGGAGATTCGTGGACGTCCGCAAGGTGCCACAATTCGTCGAAGCTCTCGACCCCGATGGCCTGCAGCATCTCTTTCCGGTCCTGAGCCGTATTGGCAATGTACGGCATGGAATCTCCTAGTCCTTGGACAGATTCGAGACCATCTGGCCGTATTCGGCATCGGTCAGCAGGTTTTCAAGTTCCTTTTCATCCACGTCTGCGAGCTTACAGATCCACCCGTCCTCTTCAGGAGATTCGTTTATCAGCTCCGGCCGGTCGGCCAGGATTCGATTTGCGGAAAGGACCTTTCCGGACACCGGGGCAAATACGTCAGAGGCCGCCTTCACCGACTCGACGACGGAAAGGACGTCACCCTGCCCGAATTCAGAGCCCTTTTCCGGGAGCTCCACGAAAGTGATATCACCCAGTTCCCGAGCGGCGTATTCAGTGATGCCCACAGTGGCCACCCCGTCCTCGACTTCTACCCATTCATGTTCCTCGGTGTAATACTTCATACGCTCACCCCTTTTCTCTTACGGAAGCTTCATCCGTGCCGTTCCAGTCTTGTAGAACGGCAGGCCAGTGATTTGTCCAGAAAGTACGCTGTTTGGCTCATTCATAAACACCGGGGTCCCCTCGGTCCGAGTGGCCCCATCCCTGATGTAGGCCATGGCCACCGCGTATCCAAGCGAAGGGGCAAAAGAACCCGAAGTTACCTGGCCGATGGGTTGTCCTTCATTGGAATAGACCTCCATTCCATGGCGGGCGGCCCGGCGCCCGTTAAGACGGATCCCGACAAAGAATTTTTTCGGTCCGGCCAGGAGGCCCTCCCGGCCGATGAACGAGCGGTCCATTTGCACCATGGCTTCAAACCCTGCTTCCACGGGCGTGGTGTTCGCGTCCATGTCCTGTCCGTAGAGCGGAAGCCCGGCCTCCAGTCGAAGCGTATCCCGGGCACCGAGCCCAGCGGGCAAAACCCCTGGCTGTTCAAGGAGCCTCGTCCAGATCTCCGGCGTCCTGGCCCACGGGATGTAGATTTCAAACCCCAGTTCCCCTGTGTAGCCGGTTCGGCTGAGGAGCGCTTTCTGACCAAAAAGGGTCACCCATTTCCATCGAAAATAGCCCGGGAGCGAATCGGACTCGAGCCCCGCATTCTTGAGGACCTCAGCAGACAAAGGCCCTTGGAGATCGATCTTTCCTGTGCTCATCGTCTCGTCAAGAATCCTTACGGAACCGGGCAAGGACTCCTTGAACCACACCAGGTCGGAAGTCCGTGTCCCTGCATTCCCGACAACCAGGGATTCGTCCTCCCCCACCCGGTAGAGAATAAGGTCGTCAAGCACGCCCCCCCTCTCATTCATGAGGAAGTTGTACCGGCAGGACCCCTGGAGCTGATCCTCGGTGCTCCGGGCCATCAGACGGTCCAGACCGGATACGGCTCCAGGACCTGATATCCGAAATTCGCTCATGTGACAGGTGTCAAAGACCGAGGCGCGGGTCCGGGTGTGCTCATGTTCCTGACGGATTCCCTCGGGGTATTGCACCGGCATGGTCCATCCTGCAAAGGGGACCATACGCGCGCGGAGCCGCAGGTGTTCGGTCTTCAGCGGGGTATCCAGCAAGGGTTTCCTCGCCGGGCGATAATTGCAACCGAGATTCGTTCTATATGCCCGATGAGGCCACGTTACCAGCCGTTCCCGGACCTGTCAACAAGGGCCCGTCCACGTTCCACGGAGCTGTGATACTCTGATAGTGAAGTGCGGGGTTGGTCTTGAATGTGATATTCATGTACAGGAGGTGAGGAGCCCCTATGAGAGAGAGGAAAAATCTGGTAACCATGAAGGGTGAGTCCATCGTGCTGGTAGGGCACGAGGTGAAGGTAGGCGACCGGGCTCCGGATGTGGAGCTCGTGGATACGGCCATGCAACCGGTAAGTCTTTCGTCCTTCTTCGGAAAGGTACTCGTGATTTCGGCCGTTCCCTCGCTTGATACGCCGGTATGTGACCTTGAGACCCGAAGATTCAATGACGAAGCCTCCAAACTGGGTGACGACGTTCAGATTATCACCGTGAGCATGGACCTGCCCTTTGCCCAGAAGCGGTGGTGCGGGGCTGCGGGGGTGGAGCGCGTGACGACGCTCTCGGATTACCGGACCGGTGACTTTGGTGATCTGTACGGCGTTTTTATCAAGGATCTGCATCTTCTGGCCCGGGCGGTGTTTGTCCTCGATCGGAAGGCTACGGTGCGGTACATTCAGCTTGTCCCCGAAATCGCACAGGAGCCGGATTACGAGGCGATTCTTCGTGAGGTGAAAGCCGTTGTACAGGAGTCGCAAAACTCCGGGGCTCCAGGTTAGTTCTTAAGTGTGATGAGCCGAAGGGGGCCGGAGCCTGGACGGGGCCGGCCCCTTTTGATGTCCGGCAGGATGCAGAAAGCCTGTGCTCCCCCCTGACCTCCGGGTCGGTTTTTTTCGAGATGGGGCATGCGGTAGAATTAACGCATCTTCAGCCATCCCGGTCCTTTTGACATTATGCAATGCCCGACCTGCTCCTGCCCCCTCCTTCTCATTATTGGATGAAGGACGACGGATTTCCGCTGCACGGGATGCAG
>QJVM01000238.1 GCA_003235715.1 Nitrospirota bacterium | reverse complement strand
AGGCCCTGCGGATCGCTGTGAATCGAGAACTCGAGGTTCTGACCACGGCACTCCGGGGTGCACTGTCGCTGCTCCGGGTCGGCGGCCGTCTGTGTGTGATCAGCTATCACTCCCTGGAAGACCGGATCGTGAAGGACACCTTTCGTGAGGCCCGCTCAGAAGGGATGAAGATACTCACCCCCAAACCTGTAACGCCATCCCGGGATGAATGTAGGAGAAATCCAAGAGCCAGGAGCGCCAAGTTGCGCGCCGTCGAGCGTCCGGCGCCCGCCGAACCATCAGCGGTTATGGTCTGAAAAGAAAAAGGAGGTCCCCGTGCCCAGGGCCAGAAAAAAAAGAATCCCCTCGCCTGCCTTTCTGCTCAAACCTGTTGCGGTGTCCCTGATCATTGCCGGAAGCCTTTCCCTGATCTGGATGAAGACCCGGGTGATGGAGGTCCGGTACGAGATTGCCGAACTTGAGCAACAGCGGGTTCAGTTGCTCAACGTGCAGAAGGACCTTCTTTCGCAGAAGAGCCAATTTTCTTCGCCGGCCCGGATCGCCATGCGGGCCAGCCGGCTCGGCCTTACGGTCCCTGATCGGGAAAATGTCTACCTGGTGAAATACCAAAGCCGTGTCGTGGCCGTGGCCAATCATTCAAAGAAAGAGGCGGGCACACCCAGACTCTAACGGATGAATTCGCGCAGAGCCGTATTCCTCGTCACGCTGGTGGCCCTTGGTTTCCTCACGGTGGTTCTGCGCCTTGTGGATCTGATGATCCTGGAACATGACTGGCTTTCCCAGAGAGCGTACCGGCAGCACGTGCGTTCCGAAACCGTGGCCGCGCCCCGGGGAACCATCTACGACGCCCGCATGAGAGAACTGGCCGTGAACCGCCGAGTACAGTCCGTATTCGGGGTTCCAAAGGAAATCCGGAACCCTGGACAGATGGCCGGCCGGCTTTCTCGAGTCCTTGGCCTCAAAAAGACTGCACTGGCGGAGCGGTTGTCCGACCGGGACAAGGGCTTTGTCTGGCTCGCCCGGAAGGTGGACGAGGATACGGTCCGGGCGATCCAGGCGATGAACCTGGCGCCCGAAATCGGCTTCGTGCCCGAGACGAAGCGAACATATCCCAAAGGCAGGCTCGCCTCTCATGTCATCGGGTTTGTGGATATCGACAACCGCGGAACGGAAGGCATCGAACGTATCTTCGAGGATGTCCTCCGGGGAGAGTCCGGACGCGTGATGAAAGGCCGGGACGCGCTGGGACAGGCTCTTTCCAGCGGAGAAGATAACGCGCAGACGGGACACGACCTGGTGCTGACTCTCGACGAAGATCTTCAGTACATCGTCGAGGATGCCCTGAACGAGGCTGTGGAGCATCACCGGGCCCGAGGCGGGGTTTCGGTCATGATGGACCCCTATACCGGCCGGGTGCTGGCCATGGCCGTGAACCCGACGTTCTCCCCCGAGCATCGGGCCCGACCGGAGAACTGGAGGAACCGGGCAGTGACGGACGTCTATGAACCGGGGTCTACATTCAAGGCCATTCTGGCGGCGGCGGCGCTTGAGGAAAAGCGTGTCCGGGTCTCGGACCGTTTCGATTGCTCTGAAGGGGTCATCGAGGTTGGCGGTCGACGCATCCACGACCACAAACGACTTGGCGTACTGACTTTCGAAGAGGTGGTTCAGAAGTCCTCGAACGTCGGCATGGTCAAGGTGGCCCAGATCCTCGGCAGCGAAACCTATTTCCGGTACATCACGGCCTTCGGGTTCGGGGAAAAGACCGGACTGACGGTTTCGGGCGAGGTAAAGGGATTGCTGAAAGCGCCGAAGAACTGGTCGGGTTCGTCGATCGGGGCGATGGCCGTGGGGTACGAAGTCGCGGTCACGCCGATCCAGGTTCTTAATGCCTATGCGGCCATAGCCAACGGGGGAGTCCTGATGCGGCCCTATATCGTTTCCGACGTGTTGGATTCGGAGGGACGGGTGGTCAAGCGCTTCGAGCCAGAAGCTGTACGCCGTGTTATCTCCGAAAGGACCAGCCGTATCCTCACGGAGATCCTGGAGACCGTGGTTCAGGACGGCGGCACGGCCGTCAATGCCTCGGTTCTTGGAAACCGGGTTGCCGGAAAGACGGGCACGTCGAGAAAGATCGACCGCCAGACGGGACGGTACAGCCGAACCCGCTATTACAGTTCCTTCGTGGGCTATGTGCCCTCTCAGAACCCGAAGTTGGCCATGATTGTGGTAATCGATGAACCCAAGGGCTCCATTTACGGCGGTGAGGTGGCCGCCCCGGTATTCAGGAAGATTGCAGAACATGCCCTGATATATCTGAACATTCCCCGGGAGGACACGGGCCATGTCGTGCTTGTGTCCGGCTGATACGGTGACGGTTGAGGACCTTTGCCTCCTCACCGGGGCCCGGCTCATATCCGGCCAGGGCCAGGGGAAGGTGGTGGTAACCGGCGTGACCTACGATTCGCGGCAGGTCCAATCAGGCGATCTGTTTGTGGCGGTGCCGGGATTTGAAGCGGACGGCAGGCGGTTTATCGCGCCGGCGATCGCCAAGGGCGCGGTGGCCGTGCTTGGAAAATCCCTCGCCGGATTCACCTCGGCCGGGGCTGTGTTACTCGAGGTGGACGATGTTCGGGAGGCGATGGCAAAGGCGGCCTGTGCGGTCTATGGCTACCCCGGTCGGGAGTTGACCCTGTTCGGGATCACGGGCACCAACGGAAAGACCACGACGGCTTACCTCCTCCGGTCCATTCTCGAAAAGGCCGGAAAAAAGAGCGGACTCCTCGGGACCGTGGAGTACATCACGGGACCGGCCGCTCAAACGGCCGCGCGGACAACCCCGGAATCCCCTGACATCCAAAGGTATCTCCGACTGATGTGCGAACACGGGATGAAAGCTGCCGTCATGGAGGTTTCCTCGCACGCTCTTGCCCTAAAACGGCTTGAGGGATGCTTCTTCAGCGTGGGGATTTTCACGAATCTTTCACCAGACCACCTGGATTTCCATCACTCGATGGAGGACTATTTCCAGGCCAAACGTTCGCTTTTCGACCGCTACCTCGGGGAGGGGAGTGCCATCGTCAATCTTGACGACCCCTATGGAGCCCGTCTGGCGGCCTCTCTGAAAGGTCCCGTGTTCACCTACGGCCTTAATCCTCGGGCGACGGTCCGGGCGGAGGATCTCGAGGGGACCGACATGGGCCTTCGCTTCCGGCTGTGCCATCCCGGGGGAGCCTTTCAGGTCGAATCCCGACTTGTGGGCCGGTATAACGTATCCAATCTCCTTGCCGCCGGGGCTGCGGCCCTTGCCATTGGAATCTCAAGCCAGATCATTTCGGAGGGCCTCATGGAAATGACGCATGTGCCGGGAAGACTGGAGTCGGTTGACGCAGGCCAGAAGTATCGGGTGTTTGTGGACTACGCGCACACGGAGGATGCCCTGGAGCGTGCCATCGAGGCGAGCCGCAGCGTTGCCACCACGGGCCGCCTCATTACCGTCTTCGGCTGTGGGGGAGACCGGGACCGGGCCAAAAGACCGCGCATGGGTTCGGTCGCCACGTGGGGCAGCGACTACGTCATTGTGACCACGGACAATCCAAGGCGTGAAGACCCGAAACAAATCTTTTCGGATATCCGTTCCGGGATTTCCCGGTTCAACTACCTGGTCATTCCCGACCGGCGCCGGGCCATCCGGCATGCGGTTATGATGGCGTCGGAGGGGGATGTGGTCCTTATCGCCGGCAAGGGGCATGAGAGCTATCAGGAGGTTGCAGGAGAACGTTATCCGTTCAATGACCGCGAGGAAGCCCTTGCGGCCATTAAGGAAAAGAATCATCACGATGATCGGGGAGCATGAAATCGTGGAAGCCTTGACGGATACGATAGCGGTCCCTGAACGCGTTCCAAGACAATGGTCCTTTGAGGGGGCGACCATAGACAGCCGGAAGGTTCTTCCGGGCCAACTTTTTGTCGCTCTGGAGGGGGCGCGGACCGACGGGCACGCTTTTGTGGAGCAGGCTCTCCGTGACGGTGCCGCGGCCGCGCTCGTGCGGGAGACCTTTGAGTGCCGCTTACCCGGGCTCGAAGGCAGGCTCCTCCGGGTGAAAGACCCCCTCTCTGCATTGCAGCGCCTGGCCGCGCATATCCGGACCCGGAGATACATGCCGGTGGTGGGGATCACGGGCAGTGCAGGCAAAACCACGACCAAGGAGATGGCGGTAGCCCTGCTGTCGGGCTCCTATCAGGTGCTCTTCACACAGGGGAACCTCAACAACCACATCGGTCTGCCACTTACCCTTCTGGGGCTGAACGAGGGACACACGGCGGCGGTGCTCGAGATGGGCATGAACGCCCCTGGCGAGATTGAGACGTTGTCGCGCATAGCCTCTCCGACCATTGGAGTCATCACCCACGTCGGCCCGGTGCATCTGGAAGGGCTCGGAAGCGTCGAGGGCGTCCTGGCGGCAAAACTGGAGATTCTGGCCCACCTCCACGGGCCGCTCGTGATAAACGCTGACAGCGAACCGCTCCGCAACGCCCTGCCTAACATCTCCCATCAGGTCCTGACCTACGGGACGGGAACCGACGTCGATATACGGGCTTCTGAAATCCGCCAGACAGGGGAGGGGCTATCCTTTCGGGTGAACGGCCAGAGTTTTGTCGTGCCCGTATTTGGAACCTTCAACGTCTCCAACGCGCTTGCGGCGATTACGGTGGGAAAGTTGATGGGGGTGACGCTGCCTGAATTGGCCGAACGCTTCCTGCTCTTCAAAGGGGTCTCGATGCGTTTTGAGGTCGTGCGGGTTGGTGCCTATCGGTTGATCAACGATGCCTACAATGCCAACCCTGTTTCGGTCCGAGCCGCCCTCTCTGAATTGCAGGGACAGGAGGGCCGGCGCGTGGCTGTTCTGGGCGACATGCTGGAACTGGGCCCCGCGGGCCCGGGCCATCACCGCGAGGTTGGCATTCAAGCCAGAGCCTGCGCTGACGTGCTCGTGGCCGTCGGCCCGCAGATGGAGACAGCGGCCGAAGCCTATGGGCCGGGCTGTTTTCTGTTCAGGGATTCGGAAGAAGCAGCGGATCACATCCTTCCTATCCTGCGGGAAGGCGACGTGGTCCTGGTCAAGGGGTCCCGTGGCATGGCCATGGAGCGGGTGGTCGAGAGGGTTCGACATGCTCTTTGAGTATCTCTACTCCCTTCACGAAGCCTTTTCTCCGCTCAACGTGTTCCGGTATATCACGTTCAGAAGCGCCCTGGCCGTCATCACGTCCCTGCTGTTCAGCCTCATGATCGGGCCGCGCATCATCCGCTTTCTGGCAGGGATGAGTCATACCCAGGTCGTCCGAGCAGACGGCCCGTCGACCCACCTCGGTAAAAAGGGAACGCCCACCGGCGGGGGCCTGATGATTATTGCCAGCATCCTGCTGTCCGTACTTCTCTGGGGTGACCTGGAAAACCGTTATGTTTGGATCATTCTGGCCGCTCTCGTTTCCTTCGGGATCGTGGGCTACATCGACGATTACCTGAAGATCAAGGGAGCCAACTCCCGAGGGCTTAAAGGCCGGTACAAATTCACCCTTCAGATCATGATCGCCGTGGTCATCGGTCTGGTTATTCAAGACCCCAGCGAGGCCAGCGCCTCATGGCTGAGCATCCCCTTTTTCAAGAAATGGATTGTCAATCTGGGGCTCCTCTATATCCCGTTCGTGGTACTCGTGATCACGGGCTCTTCCAACGCGGTGAACCTGACGGACGGTATAGACGGCCTGGCGATAGGGCTGGTGGGGATTGCCAGCCTGGCCAATGGCTTGCTGATCTATATCGGGGGCCACAGCCGCATTGCCGAATATCTGCAGGTGATGTACCTGCCCGGGACGGGGGAACTCACCGTGATCTGTGGTGCCCTGCTCGGGGCTTCGCTCGGATTTCTGTGGTTCAATGCCTATCCTGCGGAGGTCTTCATGGGAGACGTGGGTTCGCTGTCCCTTGGAGGCGTGTTGGGGACGCTCGCCGTCATTTCCAAACAGGAGATTGTTCTTGCCATTGTGGGCGGCATCTTTGTGGTGGAAACCTTCTCGGTGATTCTGCAGGTGCTCTCCTTCAAGTTCACGGGGCGCAGGATTTTCCGAATGGCCCCGATTCACCACCATTTTGAGTTGAAGGGATGGCCTGAGGCCAAGGTTATCGTTCGGTTCTGGATCGTGGGGATTCTACTCTCCTTCGTGAGTCTGGCCACACTCAAACTGAGATGAAGGACGGGGCACAGGACGGCACGATGAGAGCGACGCAAGAGCCCCAGCGGGAAAGGAGGCGGGACACATGTTCAGTCTTCAGATCGAACCCCGACGCCTGCTCGGCAGGATGTTTGCGCTGACGGGCAAGCGGGTCACGGTGGTGGGACTCGGCCGAAGCGGCCTGGGGGCTGCGAAACTGCTGTCCATGTACGGGGCCCGGGTCCAGGTAACGGACACACGAGGGGAGTCCGAGCTTCGCGAGGCGCTTCAGGGCCTTCCGGCCGGGACGTCCCTGTTTCTGGGGGGGCATCCGACGGGTCTTCTGGAAGACTCGGACCTCGTGGTGGTCAGTCCCGGGGTGTCCCTTCAAATCGAGCCGCTTCTGGTCTGCCGGGAAAAGGGCATCCCCGTCATCGGCGAACTGGAACTCTGTGCCCGTGTCACCGAGGTCCCATTTGTGGCCATCACGGGAACCAACGGGAAATCCACGGTGACGACCCTTGTGGGAGAGATGATACGCCAGGGAAAACGCGACGTTTTCATGGGGGGTAATATCGGCGTGTCGTTGTGCGACGGACTCGTCCGCATCAAGAAAGGAGAGAGGCCCGAGCCCGACTGGATTGTGGCAGAGGTATCGAGCTTTCAACTGGAAACCATACAGCGATTCAAACCCAAGGTATCCGCCATCCTGAACCTTTCCCCGGATCATATGGACCGATATGATTCCCTCGGGGATTATCTGGAGGCCAAGGCCCGTATCTTTCTCCGCCAGGATTCAGATGACGATGTCGTACTCAACGCGGATGACCCCATGGTGGCCAGTCTCGCGACATCGGCTTCCGCGCAGGTGGCCTGGTTCAGCCGGAAGCGGGAGGTCTCCCGGGGCGTCTTTCTCTCGGGGGACCGGCTGTGCTGGCGTTTGGGCCCTTCCGAGGGGACCCTGATATCCTCCGGCGATATCCGCATCCGGGGGGTCCACAACCTGGAAAATGCCATGGCCGCCGCCTGTATGGCCCTCCTGGCAGGGATTCCCGCCGATTCCGTTGCGCACACGCTTCGTACGTTCCCGGGTCTGGAACACCGCCTCGAACACGTGAGGACTTTTGAGGGGGTGACCTATATCAATGATTCCAAGGCCACCAACGTGGGGGCCGTCGAAAAATCCCTCGAGAGTTTTTCTGTTCCCGTGATTCTCATTGCGGGCGGCCGGGGCAAGAAGACGGACTTCACGCCTCTCAGGGAACTCGTTCAGGAACACGTCAAAGTGCTGGTGCTGATCGGCGAGTCGGCCGACCAGCTGGCGACTACCCTCGGACAGGACAAACCCGTGGTTCGCGCGGGCTCCATGGAGGAGGCCGTCACCGCCGCCGCGCGCTCCGCCGTGCCCGGAGATGTCGTGCTTCTGGCGCCGGCCTGTGCGAGTTTCGACATGTTCCTGGATTTCGAGCATCGGGGCCGGGTCTTCAAGGAATCGGTCCGGAGATTGGGACATGAAACTGCCTGAGTTCGACCGGGGGATACTGCTGTCTGCCGTCATTCTTGTGGCTACGGGCATCTTCATGGTTTACAGTGCCACAGCGGTCATGGCCATGCGGAGCGAGGGAGGCGATTTTACCTTTTTGGCCCGACACCTTGTTTCCGTCGGTGTAGGACTCCTGGCTCTCCTGGTCTTTATGTTCATGGACTACCGCCACCTGAGAAAACTTTCCATCGTTCTCCTCGTCGGCGCTTTCGCGCTCCTGCTCCTTGTTTTTGTCCCCGGCTTAGGCGTCTCGGCCAACGGTGCTCGCCGATGGATCCGAATGTGGCCCTCCACCTTCCAACCTTCCGAACTGGCCAAACTGGCTGTGGTCGTCTTCATGGCCGATTATGCCTGTCGGCCTTTTGGTGCGCGGGCCACGCCGGGGATGAATGCAGCGCATGCCATTCGCAGAAAAATGGAGCATCCCGTCACGGGGTTCCTGATTCCACTCGGAGTTCTCTTCCTCATCCAGGGCGTCCTGATCGTGCAGCCGGATTTCGGGGCGTTCATGAGCATCGGCATTCTGGGGATGTCCATGCTGTTTCTGGCCGGGGTGCGTCTGAAGTACTTCCTGATGCTGCTGCCTGTGGGTGTGCCTTTGATGGTCTACCTGCTTCAGGCTCCCTACCGTCTGCGTCGGGTCACCGCCTTTCTCGACCCGTGGAAGGATGCCCACGGGAGTGGCTACCAGCTTGTCCAGTCCCTGCTTTCCTTCGGCAACGGGGGGCTCTTTGGCACAGGTCTGGGTGAAGGGCGGCAGAAACTCTTCTTTCTGCCGGAACCTCATACGGATTTTATCTTTTCGATGATCGGGGAGGAACTCGGGTTCGTTCGTGTTCTGCCGGTGGTCGTCCTGTTTTTCTACATCCTGTACCGGGGGTACCGGATCTCGGGACAGGTTCCTGACCCCTTTGGCCAGTTGCTGGCTCTGGGGGTGACGCTCATGCTCGCGGTCCAGGCCCTGTTCCACATGGCGGTGACCACGGGACTGCTCCCGACCAAGGGGCTTCCTCTGCCCTTTGTGAGTTACGGGGGCTCGTCCCTCCTAGTCAGTCTTGCGGCCACGGGAATTCTCCTCAGCGTGTCCCGGCACCGGGAGTCCCTTGGAGCTGCGGTACGCCGGCCCGATTTCAGGCGTCCAAGGCCCAGGGACCATCGTGCTGGATACAAGAACCTATGAGGATGGTGATCGCGGGCGGAGGAACCGGTGGCCATCTGTTTCCGGGAATTGCCATCGCCACGGAGTTCATGAGTCGGGAAAGCCATAACGAGGTACTTTTCGTGGGCACGCGCGAAGGAATCGAGGAACGGATAGTCCCGGCAGAGGGCTTCAAGATTCGCTTCATCCGGGCAAGCGGCATCGTCAATGTCGGCTTTTGGAAAAAACTCAAGGGGCTGATGAGGATCCCGAAGGGCATCATGGAGGCTCGGAGCATACTGGAGTCCTTTGACCCTCACGTTGTGCTGGGGGTAGGGGGCTATGCCTCTGGACCCGTGGTGGCGGCGGCGCGCTGGATGGGGTTCCCGACCGTTATCCATGAGCAGAACGCCGTGCCGGGCCTCACGAACCGGATTCTCGGATCCATGGTCGATGTGGTGTGCCTCGCCTATCCTGATGTCCGAAATTTGTTCAAGTCAGGACAGACGTTTCTCACCGGTAACCCAGTGCGCAAGACCATGCGGCCCATAAACCGAAAACAGGCCCGCGAAACTCTCGGCCTCGAAACGGACCGGTTTACCGTATTCGTCCTGGGCGGTTCGAGGGGCGCGCACAGCCTCAACCGGGCCATGGTGGAGGCCCTTCCGCACCTTGATGCGCTGCGGGGCAAGTTTCAGGTCATACACCAGACCGGAGCCAGGGACGAGGAAGAGATCAAGGCCCTCTACCGGAAAGACCAGGTCACGGGCCTGGTGTCCGCATTCTTCCAGAAGATCGAACTCCCCTACGGCGCAGCCGATCTCGTCATAGGCCGTGCCGGGGCTTCTACTGTGGCAGAACTGGCCGAGGTTGCTCGAGGGGCGGTTCTCGTTCCCTATCCCCATGCGGCCAAGAATCACCAGGAGGTCAATGCCCGAAGACTGGTGGACCTGGGGGCGTGCCGCATGATTCTGGAGGCAGACCTCACCGGCGAGCGACTGGCCCGGGAAATCCTCTTCCTCTGGCAACACCCACAGGTTCTGACACAGATTGAAACGTCCTGCCGTTCCATGAGCCGTCCCCGTTCCGCGGCAAAGATTGTGGATATTGTTTATGAACTCTGTAAAAGGAGGGGAGTCCTATGATCGCTTCGGGCCGCACCGCCGTTTGCAGAAACTTCAGCAGGAGCGACAGGAGCCGGCACCCCGATTCGGTGAGCGGGCGGAAGACGAACCCTCAGGCATTCCGGAAGGGTGACCGTCTTGTGGACCGGCTGGCGGCGAAGAGCCGCCTTATCGAAGCCCAGTTGATTCATGCCCAGCGTATGGAGACCCTTTCCAGAATGCTGCCGGGCGTCGTGCACGATTTCAATCTCCTGCTCACGCATATCATCGGCTATACGGAACTTTCGCTGGCCAATCTTTCCCCCGGTGACCGTAATCAGGGGAACCTGGAAAGAGTCCGGGAGGCGGGAAAGAAGGCCACGGACCTGACGAAGAAACTTCTTTCACAGTGCCGGCCACAGGGTCCCCGTGCGGAAGCCCTCGACGTGAGTGCGGTCGTGGAGAGTGCCGGTCGTCTGTTTCAAAGAATCCTGGGTGGCGACGTCCCGGTCGAATTCAAGCTGCTCAGGACCCTGAGACCCATCATGGCCGATCCCATACAGATCGAGCAGGTTCTGCTGAACCTTGTCGCCAACGCGCGGGATGCCGTGCCCGCCGGAGGACGGATCACCGTCGAGACGGACGATGTTGACCTTGAGGACCGGAACAGCCTTCGCCTGCCACCCGGAGGTTACGTGATTATCGCAGTGGAGGATACGGGGCCCGGCATTCCGGCGGAGATTCGCGACCGGGTTTTCGAACCCTTTTTCACGACCAAGGGAGACGGCCGTGGAACCGGTCTTGGACTGTCCACCGTAACCCGCATCGTCCAGGGCCACGGCGGCCGGGTGGTGCTCGACAGCACGGATGGCTCAGGTTCGCGATTCAGCGTCTACCTCCCTGTGGTCCGCAGCGACTTTTTCGGGGAACATGGGGAACCCTCTCCTGCAGGAGCGGTCCGTGCCGTGGTCTCAGGAACCGGAAAGGAAGATAAGGAACCGGCGTGACGCGTTTCAGAGGCATCAAGAAGATTCATTTTGTGGGCATTGGAGGAATCGGAATGAGCGGAATTGCCGAGCTCCTTCACAACCTGCATTACGATGTCACGGGGTCAGACCAGGCGGAGTCGGCCAATACGCAGCGTCTCCGCCAGATGGGCGTGGGAATTCAGATTGGCCACCGGGCCGAGAACGTAGGGGCGGCCCACGTACTGGTCATCTCTTCCGCCATCCGGAGCCATAATCCGGAGGTGGTGGAGGCCAGACGCCGGGGGGTTCCCGTGATTCCCCGTGCCGAGATGCTGGCGGAACTCATGCGCCTTAAATCGGGCATCGCAGTCGCCGGGAGCCATGGAAAGACCACGACCACCTCCCTAGTCTCCACGATGCTCGCCGGGTTTGACCCAACGGTGGTGATCGGTGGAAAACTGAAGGCCCTCGGGAGCAACGCCCGACTGGGACAGGGAGACCTCCTTGTAGCCGAAGCCGACGAGAGTGATGGATCGTTCCTGCTTCTTTCCCCCACTGTCGCCGTGGTGACGAACATCGACCGGGAACACATGGACCATTTCCAGTCCATGGAGGATTTGAAGCGGGGATTTCTGGAGTTCATGAACAAGGTTCCGTTTTACGGGCTCACCATCGTTTGCAAGGACGATCAGAATGTGCGGGACCTGTTGCCCCAGGTACACCGACGGGTCCTGACTTACGGCATTACCGCGGATGCCCAGCTGGTTGCCCGGGAGATCGTGCGGCAGGGTTCGGGGAGCCGTTTCAAGGCCTATCTCAAGGGAGCGGAACTCGGAGAGTTCGAACTTCCGGTTCCGGGCGTTCACAACGTGTCTAACGCTCTGGCCGCCATCGGCGTGGGGCTTGAACTGGGCATGAACCCTGCTGATATATCGGCGGCCCTGGCCACCTTCAGCGGTATCCAGCGGCGGTTTGAATTGAAGGGGGAGGGTCGGGGAATGCGTATTTATGACGATTACGCTCATCACCCTGCAGAAGTCCGCGCCACCCTTCTTGCTGCGAGAAACCTTGAGCCTCGGCGGCTTCTTGTGGTGTTTCAACCCCATCGGTATACCCGCACAAGGGACCTGATGGCCGAATTCTTCGGGGCCTTTCATTCGGCCGATCGCGTCTATCTCCTGGACATCTATGCGGCGAGCGAAGCGCCCATTGAGGGCATCCATGCCCGGGTGCTTGAGAGCGGCATCCGCGAGTACAGCCGCGTCGAGGTGGTGTATCGCGCCAGTCGGAACGAACTTGTGAGGGAACTCCGGAAGGAGCTTCGCGAGGGGGATCTGCTCTTCACCATGGGGGCGGGTGACGTTTACCGGACAGGCGAGGAACTGGCGGAGGCTCTGAACCTCTGAATCCCATGACCATGAACGCGTCACCCTTCAACCAGGACTGGTGGAACCGGAAATTCAGCAAGGTTCCGGGCCTGGAGGTGCGCTTCGATGAATCAATGTCCAGGCATACGACCCTGTCCATCGGTGGGCCAGCCGATATTTACGTCTTGCCGGATACGGAAGCGTCCTTCGAAGACCTACTGGGCCTTGCGGACCGTGAACAGGCTCCCGTGACCGTGGTCGGAGGAGGGAGCAACCTCCTTGTTCAGGACGGCGGCATCGAGGGGATCGTCGTCTCTCTCCGGAGACTGGCCCGGCTCGAGGAACACGCGGAACGGGATGCCGGAATTCTTGTGGCCGGTGGCGGCCTGTCACTCGCACGTCTTCTCCGTTTCTGCGCGGAGAGGGGGTATACGGGCCTTGAATGGGCATCCGGAATCCCGGGACTCCTGGGAGGGGCGGTCCGGATGAACGCAGGGTCCTTCGGTTTCGAGATGAAGGACTCGGTCGAGAGTCTGAGTCTTGTGGACCGTTCAGGCCGAACCCACAGGATTCCGGGATCAGAGATTCCCTTCCGCTATCGTGACTGGGGGCTGGAGGGGGACCGTTTCGTCCTTGCTGCAAATCTTTCCGTCGGACTCGCGGAGCCTGTAGACGTGCTGAACCGGATCACCCTTTACCTCGAAGAAAAGCGTCAACGCCAGCCGGTTTCAGATCGGAGTGCCGGAAGCGTTTTCCGGAATCCTCCGGACGGGTCGGCCTGGAAACTGATCGATGAGGCCGGGATGCGCGGGGCCGTCGAGGGTGGGGTCCGGGTGAGCGAGACCCATGCGAACTTTTTCGTCAACGACGGGACCGGAACGGCGGAACAGTTCAGCGCTCTTCTGGATCGGGTGAAACGCGCCGTGGAAGAGACAGCCGGAGTTCGTCTTGAACCGGAGATACATATCCTGGGTCGCGTGAGGTCTATTCATGTCTGAAGGGAAACATCTTGTCACGGAAAAACGTATCGGCGTCATCATGGGCGGCAGTTCGAGCGAGCGGGAGGTGTCACTGAACAGCGGCCGGCCCGTGGCCAAGGCCCTTTCGGACAGAGGCTACACTGTGATCCCATTGGAGATCACCAACGAAACGCTTTACCATCGTCTCCTCGAAGAAAAGGTGGACGTGGCCTTTCTGGCCCTTCATGGCGGAGCGGGTGAGAACGGGGCCGTCCAGGGTCTTCTCGAAGTCATGGGAATTCCGTACACAGGATCGGGAATATTGGCTTCCGCTCTGGCCATGGACAAGGTCATGTCCAAACGCGTGTTCGAGGCTGCAGGACTGAAGGTGGCCGCGTGCACAGTATTTGAAGGGTCCGGTATTCCGAATTATCACGAAATCGCAAGCCGGCTTGGCACGCCCGTTGTCGTGAAGCCGGCCGCCGAGGGGTCCAGCATCGGCGTCAGTATCGTTCGGTCCGAGGAGCAGTTCCGGGAGGCTTTTCAAGAGGCGCGAAAGTACGGCCCCAGGGTCATCCTCGAAACCTTCGTGGTTGGCAAGGAGGTTCACATTGGCGTCCTGCGGGACAAGGCCATCGGCGGCGTGGAGGTCCGACCCAAGGGCGATTTTTATGACTACCGGTGCAAGTACACGAGTGGGATGACGGATTACATCCTGCCCCCAGAGATTGAGCCCGACGTCTACGAACGCGTGAAGAGGGAGGCCGAAAAGGCCCACCAGGCCCTGGGGTGTCGCGTCTACAGTCGCGTGGACTTTCTGGTGGACGGGTCGGGTGCGCCCTGGGCCCTTGAGGTCAACACGCTTCCGGGCATGACCCCGACGAGCCTCCTGCCCAAGATAGCGCGATCGGCCGGAATTGAATTTGTGGAACTGCTGGAGATCATCCTTGAAGAATCGGTCAAACGTCAGGAAGAAAGATAAGGAAAACCGCAGGGGACGCCGGCGCCGCCTGATGTTCGGACTCGCCCTGGTGGGCCTCTTCGGGGTTGCTGTGACGGGCGCCTACAAGGTGTATCCCTATGTTTCGGCCTCGGGAAGAAAGGCCCTGGAACGCGTGGGTCCGGTGAAAGAGATCATCGTGGAAGGAACCCGCCGACTGTCCGGAGAAGAGGTGGCCGAGATGGTGAGGCCGTCGGATGAAGGAATGGTATCCCTGGACCTCGAGAGGGCGGTGGCAACGCTCCAGACGTCGCCGTGGATTGAAAAGGCGGAGATTCGCAAGGAAATGCCGGGTCGACTCAGGGTCCGCATCAAGGAAAGGGAGCCCGTGGCCCTCCTGGAAAAGGGAGGCAAGCTCTACTATCTGGATGCGGACGGGAACCCCATCGAGGCCCTGAGGTCCGAGGAGGTCCCTTTCCTTCCCCTGGTCCGGGGAAGGGAGGCCTATCCTGTTCCGGCTTCGGTGGTGGAACTGGTGGAAGCGCTTGACGCCCGGAAGGTCATGACCCGCTGCGAATCCCTGGAGATCCGGGTGCGCGACGGCAATAATCTGGTGATGAACATTGATGGCGTGGCTGTGAAGCTCGGGGAGGGAGACTTCCCGAGAAAGCTGGACCGATGGTTCGCGATTGAACCGGAGATCCTCAAGAGGAAGGTCGAGGTCGACCACGTGGATCTCCGTTATTCCAACAAGGTCATCGTATCCCCGCTGAACCGGAAAGGAGCGCACGGTTAACCGGCCGTTTCGAGCTGCAATGAAGTCACGCGGAACAGAACTGCTTGTGGGCCTCGATGTGGGAACGACCAAGGTTTGTGCCGTGGTTGGAGAGCTCAGGCCGGAAGGGGAAGTCGAAATCATCGGTTTCGGCTGCAGTCCCTCACGGGGGCTCCGCAAGGGTATTGTGGTCAATATCGAGAGCACCGTTGAATCGATCAAGGCTGCGGTTCAGGAGGCGGAACTCATGGCGGGCGTGGACATTCGGAGCGTCCACGTGGGCATTGCCGGGGGACACATCAAGGGGTTCAACAGTCGCGGGGTCATCGCGGTAAAGGGAGACGAGATCACACAGTCCGATATCGACCGGGTCGTGGAAGCGGCCAAGGCGGTGGCCATACCGCTGGACCGCGAAATTCTGCATGTGCTTACAAAGGACTTTATCGTCGACGGTCAGGGCGGGGTCCTGGATCCGCGAGGTATGTCGGGCATACGGATGGAGGCCGAGGTGCACATCATCACAGGCGCAGTCTCGGCGGTCCAGAATCTCGTGAAATGCTGTGAACGGGCGGACCTGAATGTGAGCGATATCGTGCTGGAGCCCCTCGCCTCGGCCGAGGCGGCCCTGTCAGAAGACGAGAGAGACCTTGGCGTGGGGATCGTCGATATCGGGGGCGGCACCACGGATATTGCCCTCTTCCATCAGGGCAGCATTTGCCACACAGCCGTCATCGCCATCGGGGGCAGCAATTTCACCACCGACCTGGCGGTGGGGCTCCGTGTGCCTTCGGGCGAGGCGGAACGTCTGAAGCTCGAACACGGAACGACCCTCATGTCCCGCGTGGGTGAGGGGACGATGGTTCGGTTGAAGGGCCCTATGAGCAAGCAGGTCAAGGAGGTTCCGCGCCGTTACCTGGTGGAGATCATTCAACCCAGGGCAGAAGAACTCCTTGAGCTTATTGCCGCCGAGATCAAGCGTTCTTCCTGTGGAGACCTGGTCACGGCCGGGTTGGTTCTCACCGGGGGCGGCACCCAGCTCGAGGGCCTGCCTGAACTTGGGGAGGAGATCCTGGAGATGCCGGTGCGGCGGGCTGTACCCCGCGGGGTCACCGGTCTGCCAGAGGTCGTGGCCGACCCCAGGCATGCTACGGGCGTGGGACTGGTGCTTTATGCCGCCCGCCGAGAAATGGCGAGGCTGGACCTCCGTGGGGCAGGGGAGGAAGGTTTGTTCGCGGGAATTGTGTCCCGCATGAAGGACTGGGTGGAAGGCGTATTCCGAAGCTGATTCCGGTGAACCGGAACGTCTGTTAATAAAAACCGTAGCTCCGTGCATTCCGGACGAACGGTGACCTTTGAAAGGAGGCGCCGGGGGACGGGCACGGCGGCAGCGAAAGGGGGACGATGAACATGTTTGAACTCGAAGAAGTTACCAGTATCACGAACAGAGCCCGACTCAAGGTCATCGGTGTTGGAGGTGCGGGCGGAAACGCCGTCAACAACATGATCGCAGCCGGCCTCGAGGGTGTTGAATTTGTCGTAATGAACACGGACAGTCAGGACCTCATATCTTCGTTGGCACCCATCCGGGTTCAATTGGGGCAGACGTTGACCCGAGGACTGGGGGCCGGTGCGGACCCCGAAAAGGGGCGTGGCGCGGCCCTGGAGGTGCGGGATGAGATTGCGGGTGTTCTGGACGGTGCGGACATGGTCTTCATCACGGCCGGGATGGGAGGCGGCACGGGGACCGGTGCGGCCCCGGTTATCGCGGAGGTGGCCCGCGAGAAGAACATTCTCACGGTGGCCGTGGTGACCAAACCGTTCACGTTTGAGGGACTGAAACGTTCCCGTAATGCCGAGTCCGGACTCAAGGAACTCAAACAGCACGTGGATGCCATCATCACCATTCCCAATAACCGTCTGCTTACGGTGGCCAAGGACCGGCCGTTCCTTGAGGCCTTTCGCATTGCGGACGATGTGCTCCGGCAGGGCGTTCAGGGCATATCGGACATCATCCAGGTCTCCGGGCTGATCAACGCCGATTTTGCGGATGTGCACGCGATCATGTCGGGGATGGGGCGGGCCGTCATGGGTACAGGTCGGGCCACGGGTGAACGGCGTGTGGAGAGCGCAGCCAAACAGGCGATCTCGAGCCCGCTTCTTGACGATGTGACCATTGACGGCGCCAAGGGCGTTCTGGTGAATATCACGGGTGGCCCCTCCATGACCCTGACCGATGCCAACGAGGGACTGTCGCTGATTCAGGAACTCGCGGACGAAGAAGCGAACATCATCTTCGGGGCCGTGATCAACCCGGACCTTGATGACGAAGTCCAGGTCACGGTCATTGAAGTCTGCCGAATGGATCCGGCGTACGCTTGCATCGGTTCCGCGCGGGGCGGAACGTGTTCTCAGCAAGGAATACAGCGAGCTGTCCCTGGATTTCAGTCCGGAGCCCCAGATCAACGAAGACCCCCTGGACGTGCCGACCTTTTTGAGGCAGGCCGCGGCCAAGGCAAGAAGCCCTCTTTTCGGACCTCGCGCCTCATAGGTTTCGGGAAGGCGGCAGGAGAGCGTGCGGCGGCGACGGTCGGGGTTCAGGCCGGGCGTCTCTTGATCGCGTCGGAAATGCGTCTTCTGGCTTCAGGCGAAAGCCGTCGAACAACGTGGGCCGCGTCATCCGGTCTGTTGTCCCAGAGAGCCTTTCGGGCAATGTGAACGACCCACCGATCCTCCACCCCTGGGGCCGGGTCTGATTTCAGGAGTTCCGTGAGGCTGGAGATGGCCTTCGGGTTTCCTCCGTCCGATGTCAGGGCCTTGACGAAACAATCGGCGGCTCCCTGAAGATCGTTCCGCCTTCTGAGAAGTTCGCCCATCCCCGCGAGGGCATAGACGTAGCCGGGTTCGGCTTTCAGGGCTTCCTGATAGGCCGATTCCGCGCCGCCCATATCCTCGAACCGCATCTTTACATCGCCGAGACGGGTGAGGATGGACGCATTTCCCGGGTGGTACATAAGATACTCTTCCATCGCACGCGCGGCTTCGCTGTAGTTTCCAAGACCACGATGACAGTCGGCCTTTCCCCTCAGGGCGTAGGGATTGATCGGGTCGTGAAACAAGGCTTCCTTATAGGCCTTGAGCCCTTCCTCGAAACGGAGGGTCCGGCGGTAGGCATCGCCGATGCGGGTGAGGACCTGGACGTTATCCGGGTTGGCGTGGAGATAGGTTTGCCATACCTCGATGGACTTCTCAAAGCGGTGCAGCCCTCGATGGGCATCGCCCAGTCCCACGAGGGCAAAGGGGTTTGAAGGCTCGCGGCTCAACGCCTTCTCGTAGTGGACCACGGCCGAGGCAAAGTCCTTGATTTGACGATAGCCATCCCCGGCCCCTACGAGAGCGTAGATATTGAATTCCTCGAGCTCCAGGGCGCCGAGAAACGAGGAGAGCGCGTCCTGGAACCGCCCCAGCCTGAAGAGTTCGCGGCCTTCACGGACGAGTTTCCGTACGGCCCTGTCCGTGGCCTGGACGTTCTGGTCTTCAGGTCCGTGGTGTCCCTTTCCCTGTCTTGATCTTTCTGTATGTGACATGGCCTGATGGTCCCCGTTGGTCTGCATCGTTCATCGCGCCCATACGGCGCAGCCCTATGAGTATTTATTACGTCGGATGCGGCGGGGCGATTCTTAAAGAGGCTCCCGAATTCTGCCGACAGGAAGGCACGGTCCGGGTTGCTCCTTCTGCCTTGTTCGTACGGTGGGAGAGTCGGACCCTTCTCCTTCTCATGGCCCGGAACTGCATTCACTTGATTAGCGAGCAGGAGGCTGTCCGGAATATGGTGGCCCGCGTTCTGGAAGCTTCCGGTTGTGGCACCGGACTCGTGACAGGGGAGGCCCCCGGCGTTCTTCCTGTCTTTGTGTTGCTGGACCTTCAGAAATCCAAGGGGCCCGTACCCGAGCGGGTGGCCGCGACGGTTTCAAAATTCACAGAGTCTCCTCTGGTGGTTTTTGACAGCGGGGGATTATCTCCCGCATCCGTGGGTTCCCTTCTAGAGGCCGGAGCGATGGCCTGTATCCCGGGTCAGCCCGGATCGGACCAATGGACCCGGATCCTTATCAGTCTGGTCAGGGGCCAGACACGACAGGTCGAGGCTGTAAGAGGACAGCCGTGGCAGGCTGAAAACGGCCAGGCGCTTAACGTTGCCGTACTGGCGCGGCTGCGCATGATTTCAAACACGGCCCGGTCCATTGTGGGACGAAAGGGTCTTGAGGAGGCCGGCTCGCGGATTCTGGAAAGCTTCGCCGACCATCTGTCCGCGGCCGGGGGCAGTCTCTTCGTGCCCCAGGGAAATGCGATGGTTCTGGTTCATACGCTTGACGTGAGTCAGCCGGTGCCCCGCCTTCTGCCCCTGCCTCTTCCGGACAACACCATATTCGGGCAGGTCTTGAAGGAACGGAAGTCCCTTCTCGGCGGAGGGCCCTTTTCTTGCGAGCAGAGGCGAAGCGGCTGGGAAGGGTATCAGGACGATTCCTTTCTGGTAACCCCGCTGTTCCGGGAATCGGGCGAGATCGTCGGTCTCGTCTCTCTTCACAACAAGAAATCCCCTCCCTTCACGCTTGAGGACCGTGAGGTCGGGGCCATTCTGGCATCTCTGGTGAGCGAGTCCATCCGGACCAGCCACGCGCTGGAGGCCCTGAGGGAATCTGAGGAGCGGTACCGTGTTCTCGTGGAACATGCCACCGACGGCATCCTCCTTCAGGTAAGCGGCCGGTATGTCTATGCGAACAAGGCCATTCTTGACATGCTCGGGTACGGGGAGAAGGAGTTTTATGCCCTCAAGCTGACCGACATCATGCCTGACACGCCGCTGGGCCGGGAGTACATCCTGAAGATGTACCGCGACCGCATGGCAGGACGCCCGGTCCCCAGCCGGTATGAGGCCCAGTACAGGAAAAAATCCGGTGAGGTCCTTGATGTGATGCTTTCGGTTTCACGGATCCGCGTGAGCGGTCAGGACGGGGTGGCCGTGATCGTCACGGACATTGCGGAACGCAAACGGGCCGAGGAGGAGCGGCACCGGCTTGAGTTACAGCTCCTTCAGGCTCAGAAACTGGAGTCGGTCGGCCGGCTGGCGGGGGGCGTGGCCCACGACTTCAACAATATGCTCTCGGCCATTCTGGGCTACAGCGAGATGTGCCTCCTCGAAATGGACGATGACCACCCGGTCAAGGAGAAGCTGAAGACGATCCGAAGAGCCGGACAGAAGGCGGCCGCACTGACACGACAGCTTCTGGCCTTCAGCCGGAAACAGGTTCTGGAGATGAAGGTAACCGACCTCAATTTCCTCATTGAGAATCTGGGTCGGATGCTCGGCCGGATGATTGGGGAAGACATTGTGCTGGACATACAGCCGGCTCCAGACCGCTGCAGCGTCCTGGCTGACACGGGACAGATCGAGCAGGTACTGATGAACCTTGCAGTGAACGCCCGAGACGCGATGCCCCGGGGCGGCAGTCTGACCATCGAGACCGAAAGAGTCGGAATTCCTCCGGAAGAGAAACCCCATGGGGACGAGGTCAAGCCGGGCACGTATGTGCTCATCACCGTGACGGATACGGGGGAAGGGATCGACGCGCAACACGTGGACAAGGTCTTCGAGCCTTTCTTCACAACGAAAGAGGTGGGAGAGGGAACCGGACTTGGACTTGCCACGGCTTATGGGATCATCAAACAGCATGACGGTTTTATCTTCGTATCGAGCCGTAAGGGACACGGGACGTCCTTCCGAATCTACCTGCCGGCCGTCCAGACGCTGGCCCATTCGCCGGTGGAGCCAGGCCCCGGCCCCATGTTCACAGGTTCCGAGACGGTCCTCGTGGTGGATGATGAGATCTCCATAAGAAGGCTCGCGGCGGACGTCCTCACCCCTCTGGGCTACCGGGTGATCAGTGCGGGATCGGGCGAGGAAGCACTGGGCCTGGTTGCGGCCGGTGGAGAGAAGGTCGATGTCCTGTTGACGGACGTGGTCATGCCGGGCATGGGAGGCCGGGAACTGGCGGACCTCTTCCGAAAGCAGGTTCCAAAGGCGCAGGTCGTCTTCATGTCCGGGTATATGGAAAGCCACATGGACCGGGAATATTTCGCCCAGCCCGACGTGGTCCTCATCCGGAAACCCGTCACGGGGAGCGTCCTGACCAGCATTATCCGCAAGGTTCTTGAGGCGGTCTGAACGGACGCCCTACGAGCCCGCGGTTCAGGGCTTCGGCTTTCCGGAAACGGCGTTCCCCTTCTGTGCGATTTCTCCCTTCGCTTCCTTTTCACAAGAACAGGTCCGGCCTCCAAGGCTGTGGCTTACGCCTGAGCCTCTGGATATGCGACGATAGAGGCAGCCGTGAGCCAACAACTGAAAAGAAACCTTGAGCGCATTCTTGCGCGTGAGTCCGGTGCTTTCGTCAAGGACCCGGGGGGGAAGATTTCCATTGCCCTCCTGTATCCCAACCGCTACGGCGCGGGGATGTCGAGCCTGGGCTTTCAGGGGATTTACGGGCTTCTGAACGAGATGCCGGATGTGGTCTGTGAGAGGGCGTTTCTTCCGGACAGTGTGGATATGGGTGAATATCGGCGGTCGGGAATGCGGCTGCTTACGCTGGAGACCCAGAGGCCGGTTTCGGATTTTCACGTCGTGGCCTTTTCGGTGGCCTACGAGAATGATTATCCAAATGTCCTTCGGCTTATGGAACTCGCCGGGATACCTTTTCGTCCTGGCCAGCGAAACGCCGCCGCTCCCCTTGTCATTCTTGGAGGGGTCTGCACGGCCTACAACCCGGAACCCCTGGCCGACTTCATGGACGTTGTTTTTCTTGGGGAGGCGGAGAAGAGCCTTCAGGATTTCATCGATGTGTTGAGAAGCGGTTCCACGGATCGAAAAGACCTGTTGAGACGAATGGCGTCGGTGCACGGGGTGTATGTGCCTTCGTTTTACATCGATACCTTTTCGCCGACGGGGCGGTTTGCCGGAAAGCGCAGATTCGGCGCTGCTCCGGAAAAGATATCCCGGGGCGACCCCGCCGACCTGGATACCGTGACTTTGAAAACCGTAATCCGCTCCCCCGATGCCGAGTTCTCGGAGATGGCCATGGTGGAGGTGATGAGGGGCTGCCCCTGGTCCTGCCGCTTCTGCGTGGCCTCGAAGGCATACCGTCCGGTCCGGTACCGGAGTCCGGATGTGCTCCGGCGGATGATCGGGGAGTCGCGGAATCGTTTTGAAAAGGTTGGCCTCGTGGGCCCGTCTCTCTCCGATTATGCGCCCCTTCCGGAGATCATGAATGAAGACGTCGTTTTCTCGGTTTCATCACTCCGGGCCATGAAGAAGACAGAGAGTCTGGTCCGAAAACTGGCCGAACAGGGGCAACGGAGCCTTTCCATCGCACCCGAGGCAGCCACGGAACGCCTCCGACGGGTTGTCCGGAAGAAGCTGTCCGAGGCCGATATTCTCGGGATCGCCAAACTGGTCCTGGAGGCCGGGGTTTCCCAACTCCGTCTGTATTTCATGATCGGCCTTCCCACGGAAAGGCCCGAGGACGTGGAGGCCATTCCGTCCCTGGCCACCCGGATTGTTGAACAGTCAGCCCGCGGGCACGTGACGCTCTCGGTCAGTCCCTTCGTTCCCAAACCCTTTACCCCCTTTCAGTGGATGCCGATGAACCGGCCTGCCGAACTGAAACGGAAGCTGAAGGTCATCCGTGCCGGACTGAGGAATTCAGGACGGGTAGCCCTGTCTCATGATTCGGTTAACGCGGCCGTGTTTGAAGGGTTCCTCGCCCGGGCGGACAGACGTGCCAGTCTTGTCCTGGAGGAGATGGTTCTTTCCAATCGTAGCGACTGGCTCAGGATCTGTGCAGGGGAAGGGCTTCCCGTCGAAGACCTCCTCTACGAATCCTGGGACCCTGGCCTGCCCCTCCCCTGGGACTTTATCGAGGCGGGCATCCGGAAGGAGGACCTCTCCGAGGACAGCCTTCAGGCTTTCAGGGAAGCGTAATCTTCCGGTCTTCCTTCTCGTTCTCTCGGAAAAGAAGAACCGTTTTGCCGATCACCTGGGCCACGGTCGACCCTGTTCGGTCAGCAAGGATCTGGGCACTGAGACGAGCCGGCTGCGGGGCCCCTTCCTGGACCCGGACTTTAATCAGTTCGTGGGTCTCGAGATTCCTGTCAATGGCTTCGAGAACCTGTTCCGAGATTCCCTCCTTACCCACCATGACCACGGGCCTGAGATGGTGGCCAAGCGACCGGAGAAACCGGGCCTGTTTTCCGTTCAGAGTTCTTCTGTTGGTCATCGCGATGGCGTACGGGGGGACTTGGTGAACGTGATGTATTGGCCGTGAACCGGGTGAATGATAGAGTGTTTCATGGTCTCATGTCCAGTTCGGACAGCGGGTCGCGAGAACGGGTCGGATCGGATATCTCGGGACCTTTCGCCGTCGCCCTTTTTCCCGGACATGGAATCCGGGAGCTTTGGTCGGTACCCGCCACGTGCCGGTTCGGAAAGGACGCACCCCGTGCCCCTCGACCGTGTCCATGCCGTACAGGAGAGCCTTCGCAGACGGGTACGACTCGACGAAGACTGGCGGGGACCCCTGAGGACCGTCTGCGGAGTCGACGCCGGCTACAGTCCGGATGGGTCGCGAATCCGAGCAGCCGCGGTTCTGCTCGATTACGAGGGCCTGACCACGCGCGAATCCGTGGTTCTCGATGACGATGTGGCCTTTCCGTATATTCCCGGGTTGCTTTCTTTTCGCGAAGCTCCGGCCCTCTGGAGGGCCGTTCGCGGACTCGGGTCGGTTCCGGATGTGATCCTCTGCGATGGTCAGGGTATCGCACATCCTCGCGGATTCGGGTTGGCCTGTCATCTCGGGGTTATTCTGGACGTTCCTTCGGTCGGCGTGGCCAAAAGCCGCCTGGTGGGATGTCACGAAGACCCGGCACCCGAACGCGGCGCCTGGGTCCCTCTTCGTTATAAAGGGAAAATGGTCGGCGCGGTCCTCCGAACGAGAGCAGGGGTCCGACCCGTCTATGTTTCAGCGGGGCATCGGATGACTCTACCAACAGCCATCGCCCTTACCCTTCACTGTGCACCCGCCTTCCGACTTCCCGAAACGACACGCCGTGCCCATGCTCTCGCGGCATGGTCCACGGGCCGGTAGAATCAATCGAAAAGTTTGGCCTGGCGCGGGTCGAGGGCCCACCCTGTGACATGCTGAAGGGCCTCGCTCAGCATTCCGAGTTTGAAGGGTTTGGTGATGATTCCCTGGAAGCCCATGTCGCGGTAACTCGAAAGAATGGGGTCATTGTTGAAGCCGGTGGAAAGAATAATGACGGCTTCAGGGTCAATTTGCCGGAGTTTGTCGGCCGCCTCACGGCCACCAAGCGGTCCTGATACGGCCAGGTCCATGATCACCGCGTTTGCGGGGCGCCCTTCTTCTCGCATGGCCCAGTATTTCTCGATGGCCTCGGCGCCGTCGCTGGCAAATTCCGTCTCAAAACCAAGAATTCCCAGCATGCGGCCCGCGATCTTGCAGACCGTCTCCTCGTCATCCATGAAAAGAATTCGGCCTTTTTCCTCACCCACGTAAATCTCTCCCTGGGACTGGGAGTCGGGCCAGACTGCGTCCCGGGCAGCGGGAAGGTAAACCATGAACCTGGCCCCCTGGCCCGGTCTTGATTCGCAGGTCATGTGACCGTGATGCTTCTGAACGATGGTGAAGGACGTCGTCAGTCCCAGGCCGGTGGCCTTTTCCCGGGTCGTAAAGTACGGGTCGAAGATCTGCGTCCGAATCTCCTCCCGGATCCCCGGTCCGCTGTCCCGCACCGAAAAACGGACGTACCGTCCCGGGGTCACGGGGATAATACTGCCGGGACCCACGGTCACGTTCTCGCCCTGGACCCATACGGTGCCGCCGCCCGGCATGGCCTGGAGGGCATTCAGCAGAAGGTTGTGAATGACCTGACTGATCTGTCCCTCGTCCCCTAAAGTGGGCCACAGGGTCTCGGGAAGCAGGAGGACCGGCTTCACCGTCGACCCGCGGAGTACAAAATGCGCGGCCTCTGAGAGAATTTCACGCAGGGAGACCACTCTCCTCTGCGGTGAGCTGCACCGTGCAAAGGTCATGAGCTGATGCGTGAGATGCTGGGCCCGGACGGTGGCGGCTTCCGCCTCTTCCAGAAGCTGGAAGGGGATGCTATTGGGGTCGGTGTACAGTTTCGCCAGGTCCAGGTTACCCACGATACCGGTCAGGAGGTTGTTGAAATCGTTTCCCATATTCCCGGCGAGCAGGCTCAGGGACTCCATCTTCTGCGACTTGAGAAATTCCTCCTGGAAGTTCTGCTCGCGGATATGGCGCCACAAGCCGTCCAGAAGAAGGCGGACGCGGTGTATGTCCGCGTCTCCGTAATCTGTTTCCTTGTTCATGACCTTCAGGATGCAGACGACACGATTGTCCTGAACCAGAGGAACGGAAAGCATGCGTAGAACGTGGGCGCCGCCTGCCAGTGAAGTCTTCCCTGCACTATTGACCAGTATCGGACCCCGGGGCGGAGGCCAGGATTTCTCCTTCACGGCCGAGGTGAGTTCGACCGGGCCGACCGAGGCGTCGCTTACGATATGCCTTTCCTCCTCACCCAGAAGGGCCAACGTACCGGCCCTGCTTTCCGTAATTTCCACGCATTGCTCCAGGACAAAGCGAATCAGGTTGGGAACCGGGCTGTTGTTCATGCGACTCAGTTCCAGCAGGGCGGCAAGACCCGACTGGTAGAGTTGCACGGCATGTTCTTTTCCCTTGAGTTCCGCAATATCCCTCACCGAGGTCAGCACGACGTCGCGACCGAGGAGGTTCAGCCGCTCCAGGTTGAGGAGGGCGTGGTAGGGCGAGCCGTCCTTGTGCGTGAGCCGCGTCTCAAAATCCGTAACCCGGCCGCGGTCCCGGAGTTGGTCGAGGAACCCGGGCCAGTCCTCTTCACGCACATACACGGAAAAGACCGTCCGGCCCGCCATTTCGGCCTCGGTGTAGCCGGAGATCCGGCTCAGTGCAGGGTTGGTTTCCAGGATGCGTCCTTCCGGTGTGGCGACGCCTATGCCCACGGGAACCGAGTCGAAGAGCAAACGATATTTGTTTTCCGACTCGCAGAGCTTGTCCTCGACGAGTTTGTACTCCGTGACATCGTAGATACAGGCCAGCCAGCCCGTCACTCTTCCGGCCGTGTTCCGAACCGGCGACCCCAGAACGAGACTATGAAAGCGTTTTCCGTTCTTTCGCATGAAGCGGAGTTCAGAGAGTTGCTCCCGGTCCGACACATGCAGGGCAAATGCGCGGTTGATGGTATCCCTCTCCTCCGGTGGCCAGTACGGGTACGGCGGCGTTTGGGCGAACAGTTCCTCGCGCGACCATCCCATCATGCGGCAGAAGGCATGGTTGGCGTAGGTATGCCTTCCTTCCATATCAAACATCACAATGCCGGCGAGCACGGAATTCTCGATGGCCGTTCGCAGGGTCTGCTCGCGATGGAGTGCTTCATCGGAGTCGGATATTTCGGTTATGTCGGCGAGCACTGCCAGCACTTCGGAGGCAAAAACCCCGGAACCCGGGCCTGCGTACCATTGGAACAGGATGCGGCATTCCTCTCCTGAAACCTTCTTCAGGACGGTTTTCACGGAACCGGACGTCTGGCCGCCGGCCACCTCGGTCAGGACCTGCCCCATGGAACCGAGGGATACGGGCGTAAATATTTCCTGCATACGGGTCATCAGTTCCTCGCGGCTCTTGGTCCCTAGGAATTCCAGGGCGGCCCGGTTTGCGTCCAGAACCCTTATGCCGGAGAGGCCATGCTGCGGGCTCTTGCTCTTGTCCGCGGGGGGCTTCTCAGGCTTTATCCCCTGGCGGCCCGTCAGAACGTTTTCTGTAGAGGAGATCATTCCCGAAAGGTCCACCCGAAGAAGGGGAATCGGCAGGTGCTCCATGGACTGGCTTCGGGCGCTGCTTTGCTTCAGCCCGTAACGGTGTCTCATGGCTGAAAGTTCAGCAATGACTTCGGGAATGGAACGGTTGCTGTCCATGGTCTCGGCGTGGTCTCTACTCATCGGAGGCGCCCCGGTCAGGCTTGAGGTTCTCTGCGCCGGTTACACGAATAAGCAGGAACGCCTAAATGTTACCGTCTGAAGACCCCGACCGGCAACGGCGGAACCGCCGTCTTCTCAGACCGACCCCTGTCATCCGCCCGGGAACCGGTGGGCCCAAGACCTTTCGCGGCGGGTCGAACGCGGGTGATGAGGTTTGCGGGTTTAGGGAAGAACCCCAGGTGAACCGCCGGGCTGCGGTTCCAGACCGAGAACGGACGGCCCGGGCGCTCTTCGACGAAGATCAGTGCCGGACCGAGAGCAATCCGGGAAGGAGCCAGAGTTCAGCTGGAGGCCTACGGGTAGACGTGTGGTTCAGATACATTTACAGGCAGAACCGCTGATACGGATGGTGTAGCCTGTCCCCCGAGGGGTATACGTGACCTGGCACCCTGTCATCTTGGAAAAACTGCGCACTTTCCCAACACATTCGTCGTCGTCCACCAGGACCTCCACATTCACCTGATCCTTGCAGCGGGTTCGAATCGTGTCCCTCAGGGTTTCGAAGACCTTCTTGCCCTTCATGCCTGTGAAATCAAGAACGATAGGTTCCATCATACCTCCCGGTCGCCCTTCCTTTTCGCCGGATCATCCCTGTGCCGGCCCGGACGACGAGTTGTATTTCATCAAATAAACTTGATGAATGTCAATGTGCCGGTCGTTACGGGTATTCAGAGAGGGCCCGGCACGCAGCGGCGGAACAGGGTCCGGCCCTAATCGCCCCGGAGGGTTCGGACATCCTCGGAACCGAAGGAGTACCGCCGGCTGCAGAATTGGCAGACCACCTCGGCGCGCCCCCCCTCTTCATGCAGAATTTCCTCCAGTTCCTCCCTTTTCATCATGGCGAGGGCATTCCGCATGCGTTCAGGCGAACACGAACAGGTGTAAGACGGTGGGGCGCCGAGTTCATAGTGAAGCCCGAGCCCCGTCAGGAGGCTGCCGCCCTGTTCCGGTGGGGCAAGAGCCAGATCGAGAAGATGGTGGAGTTTCGGTTCCCAGGCCCGGCCGGTATCGGCCAGGGCCTCCTGAAACCGGTGGCTTCGAAGAGCGGTTCTTGCCGAATCGAACCTTTCGAGGTCGCATTCCGGCATGGCCTGGAGGAGAAATCCGGACGCCGAGTGGACAGGGTCTTCCGGTGAAGGATTGAATTTCAAGGTGACCACCATGCCGGATTCCACCTGGTCGCTGACCGAAAGAAAGTAGGCTATGTCTTCCGTGATGTCCAGAAGAGCGGCCCGGGTAGAGCCCGAACTGATGATACGGCCCTCACGGGACCGGATCACGGTGATGGTGCCCCCGTCTCCGAAGAGTTCCCTCGAAGGGGGCGTGGTGTCGCCCATGAGATGGGCCGGCCGGGGAATGCCGCGTATGTGCCCCTCTGTGGTGACGTCGGCCAGCAGCGATCTGAGCACCCCCCGATATTCCCACCGGAGCGTATATTTTTCCCCGTCCTTGAGAAGGGCCCCCATCAGGGCCGCCACGGTAAGGGCCTGCCCGAAGAGGGCCGCGGCCGCGGGGTCTGTGTCATGAGCAGCAATCCCGGCTGTAACCGTTTGCCGGGTGTCCGCAAAAACAAATCGGATTCCAGGGGCGGAAGCCGTGCCCCGCACCATGAAATCCGTATTATCGCCCATGCGGTATCCCATTGAGACTGAATGGAAATGATCCTTGACCCGACGATATCATAGACCAAGCGGGGCTCGCATATCCGTCCCAACATCCCCCACTTGTTCCATGCGCCACCTTGACCTGAGCCATCGCATTCTTCTCTGTGGGGTGAGTTCCATCACAGGTTACGCACTTTTGAGAGGCTACGGGGGCAAGTTGCGCGCCTTCCGGAGTTCTTACAGCCGTCAGGCCGGACTCCGCAACCTGCCGGAGTTTTGCCTGGAGACGCCCACGTTGATTCGACGTACCCTCGGAGAGAACATCACGGGCACGGTTCTCTACACCCATGCCGTCTGCGATGTTCCGAAATGTGAGGAAAACCCGGCCTGGGCCCGTGAAGTGAACGTAACTCAGATGACTCGCCTGCTGGACGAACTTTCTCCCGGATGTCGGTTTGTGTACCTGTCATCGGATCATGTCTTCAGCGGAGACGGGGCCTATACGGAGGGCGACCCCGTATCTCCCCTCAGCGAGTACGGCCGGACCCGGGTAGAGGCGGAGAGGGTGGTGCTGACCCGGGAAAACACCCTGGTGGTGCGGGTCGGCCTACCCATCGGCCCTTCGCCGGACGGAAGGACCGGCCACATGGACTGGCTTCGTCATCGCTTACGTTCGGGCCTGCCGATTACCCTGGTGAGGGATGAAAGCCGTTCCGTGGTATGGAGCGAGGATCTTGCCGAGCGAATCCTGCTTCTGGCCCGGAGTACGGTGACCGGTATCCGACATATTGCTGCGGCGGCCCATGTCGCGAGGCCCCTCCTGGCCAGGCACCTGATGAAATCCATGGGGCTGGACGGGGAGGTCCGGATCAGTTGCCGAAAGGAACAGCCGGCCCCCCACATCGGCCGGATAGAACTGAAGACCCGCCACACGGACGAGCTTGCGAGACCGCTTCCGGGAATTTTCGGACGGCCTCCTAAAGGAATACGTTCTTTCCGGGCTACGTGCCGGGCATGAACCTTCATCGGCTTGAATTTGAGGCCCCGGAATACCACAAGGACCGCACGTTTCTCAGAACGGTCTACACCTTCCTGCGGGAAGGTCTGTCGGGCTGGAACGTCTATCGCCAGGGCCAGCTTCATGAAAGGCTGGGAGAGGGTTTTGTCCCGGTGCGGCCGCTCCTTTGCGGGGTATGTGCCACAGACCTCGTTCGGCACCACCTGCCGTTTCCGCTTCCCCAGATCATTGGTCACGAGGTGGTCGCCTCGTTCGAGGGGCAACCGGTGGTCGTGGAGATCAATGCCTCCCACACCGCACGCGGCCTCGTCGCTTCACACTGTCCGCAATGCCTTGCGGGCGTGCCGTCCCAGTGCCCTGATCGGCTGACTCTCGGCATCAACCGCCTTCCGGGCGGTTTTTCCCCCCACATGCTGGCTCCGGTCAAGGGACTCATCCCTGTACCGGCCGGTCTTTCCGTCCGCGCGGCGGTCTTTGCGGAACCTTTTGCGGCGGCCCTCCACGCAGTGGAAACCACTCCGCCCCAAGAGGGTGAACACGTAGCCGTGGTCGGACCGAGACGCCTGGGACTTCTCCTGGTCGGGGCCCTGGATCGGTTCCGCATGAAGACGGGTCGTCGGTTCCACCTGACCGCGGTGGTTCGTCACCCCCGACTGTCGGTCCTGTGCCGGGAACTTGGAGCCGACCGCGTGGTCGATGTATCAGACGGCGGGGCCTCGGCTTTGCAGCGGCGCTTCGAGACGGTTTATGACACGAGCGGGACGCCCGAGGGGTTTTCCCTTTCCCTCTTTCTTGCAGGAAAGAGGGTCCATCTCAAATCTACACACGGAAGGCCGGTCCTTGGAGTTTCACGCCTCACGGACATGGTTGTGGCGGAAATCCGGCTGGCTTCATACCCTGACTTCTTCTCGCAGCAGCGAAAGGCTCCTGCGGTTCGGACGGACCCAGGCGGTGCCAGCGTCTACCTTTCCGATTCGGTTCCCGAGAGAGTCCGGCATGAGCTGGAAAAGCACGGGCACGTTCGGACCACGTCAGGCGGTACCCCTGGTTCGGCCTCGGAACCCCGGGCCCAAAGCGAAGAGGTGGATGGAGCAGTGGTCACCACCCTTCATGAGGCAGACGCCCTTCTGGAAGGGTCCGGCGCAAGCGGGGTCCGGCTGAGGCCAAGGGGAACCATCCTGTATGCGGGTCCCGCGCGGGGCGGGCGCCCGGGCTTGCTGGAAGAGGCTTTGGCTCGGGGAGTGGAAATACACACCTCCCGATGCGGGTCTCTGAGTCGCGGAATGGCCATGCTGTCTGAGGATTCTGAACTGAGTCACCTTTTTGAGAACCGCCTGATTACACACACGTTTCCGCTGGACCGAATTGAGGAGGCCTTCAGGATGGCCGCCGACAGCCGTGCCAGCATCAAAGTCCTGGTGGCGACGGGGACCTGAATCCCGACCTTCGGTCCTGAAAATCGAGGTTTCCCGGGCGTGGAGGCCGAACCCGGGCCGTCCTGTCGAATGAGGTGGAAGGGCGCCCCGCACCGTGATACGATTTTTTAGAAGGGGCACAGGGAAACGGTCAGGTTTTTCAGAACAGGAAGGCTCAGAGGAAGGAGGCCAGGGATATGGATAAGGGTAGAGGCCGAAGGCGGGACAAGCTTGTAAAGGATGGTCGGAAGGATGCGTACAGGGAATGGGGCAAGCAGCCGGACGATACTGTGTGTCGGCGGTGTCATCTCGTCTACCACGGTGGCCGATGGGGATGGACGAATGTGACCGAAAAATCGCATGAGGCCCTGTGCCCGGCCTGCCAGAGAATTGTGGACAACTACCCCGCCGGGATTGTGGCGCTCAAAGGAAGGTTTTTCGAGGCCCACCGGGATGACATCCTGAACCTGGTCCGTAATGAGGGGCGCCTTGAAGAGGGTGAGCATCCTCTGGAGCGGATCATGGACATTTGGGAAGGAGAGCAGGAAACCGTGGTGAAAACCACGGGAATTCATGGTGCACGGAGGATCGGGGAGGCGGTCTCCCGGGCTTACCGCGGCCACTATGATTTCACCTACGGGGATTCGGACAAGAACATCAGGGTGAATTGGGAACGTTAGGCCAGGGGGCCGTGTTCCGGGAAATCAAGGACCGCTTCCTGGAGTGTTTTCCGGTGTTCCGGGAAGACTCCGGAGCCCTGCTTGAGGAATTCGGGCAGGTGGCTCAGTACGTGGCTTTTCCGGGCAACAAGACGATTTACGTGGAAGGCGATGTGTGCTCCCATATCGCCTTTCTGCTGTCTGGAGGCATCCGGGTTTTCAAGGCCGGTGAAACGGGAAGGGAGATCACCCTTTACGAGATCGGGCGGGGGGATACGTGCATTCTGAACGCCTCGAGTATCATGTGCAACCGCCCTTACCCGGCCCACGCCGTGGCCACGGAGCCCGGTGAGTTTCTCCTCCTTCCGGCTCCCGCTTTCCAGCGGCTGCTGCACCGGTCGCCAAGGATGCAGGACTTCATCTTCGGGCTTCTGAGCGAGCGGCTTTCTGCCGTGATGGCGCTGGTGGAAGAGGTGGCCTTCGGCCGGATGGATGAGCGGCTGGAGGATTATCTCCGAGAGAGAAGCCGGAACCGGATTCTCCAGGCCACGCACCAGGCCATTGCGAATGACCTGGGCAGTTCCCGGGAGGTGGTCAGCCGCCTGCTCAAGGAGCTGGAGAGAAAGGGCAAGATCTCCCTGTCACGAAACCGGATCGAAATTAAGGTCTTGTCCGGCCCGCACCGCCTGTCTGTGACATAGTCACATACATCAATATCTCTTGATGTTATTCTGTCTTTAGAACTTCGTGAAGCGAAGTCAAGGCAGATCATCAGGAGGTCAGTCGATCATGAACCAGAACGTGGGAACCGTTGACAGGGTGATAAGAATCGTTGCCGGACTAGCCATCCTTTCGCTGGCGTTTATCGGGCCTCAGTCGGCCTGGGCCTATCTGGGCCTGGTTCCGTTGCTTACGGGGCTCATCGGATGGTGCCCGCCCTATGCCCTGCTCGGCATCAATACCTGCCGCAGGAAGGAGGTGCCGGACGGCACCGACGGCAGAGCCTGCTGCGGCGAAAACTGATTCAAAGGAATGACAGAAAAGGGACGGCGGGCCATCGGCCGGCCGTCCCTTTTGGCGTTCGTTTCGGACCTGTCTACCAGGGGATAACCTTTCCATCAAAATTGAGGAGTCTTCCTCCGTCCTCCCTCTTGAGAGAGGTCAGGGTGCGGAAGAGTTCGGCCGCACTCTCTTCAGGCTCCATGGGAGCCTCCGGGCCTCCCATGCGGGTACGAACCCAGCCCGGATGAAAAGCCACACAAAGGATGCCCTCTTGGACAAGGTCTGCCTGAAGGCCCCGCATGACCATATGCACGGCCGCCTTGGACGCCCGGTAGATGTAGGGCGCCCCGGAATTGGCCTCGGAAATGCTGCCGAGCCCGCTCCCGATGGAAGCCATGATCTTCCGCCGGCTCCGGGCTACCGGGGCCACAAAGGCCCGACAGACGAGGAAGGGTCCCATTACGTTCACGGCAAAGGTCTCCTTCCACGCTCGGGCGTCATCGGAAAGGCTGTCTAATTCCTGCTTTTCAGGCCCGTAGAGGCCCGCGTTATTTATGAGAATATCAATGACTTCCCCGGCCAACCGCCCGCCAAGTCCCCTGATACTTTTGGGTTGCGACACATCAAGGCCAAAGACGCGGATTTCTCCGGGGCCTGTCCGAAGGTGCCGCAACTCCTCCGAACTTCCAGGGTGTCTTGCGCAGGCGAACACCCGAAACCCCTCGGCAAGGAACTTGCGGGCAAGGGCAAGGCCGATGCCCCGGTTGGCTCCCGTAATGAGGACGGTTTCGCGGTAGGTATCCTGCCCGGACATCTTGCCTCCAGAGACCGGTGACCGGTTTGCCGGTGGTCCCTTAAAAGGATATCATCAAACAGGGGACCTCGCCTTCGGGAAGGGACCGCGGCGGGTCCTGCGCGCAACCGGAGGAACGCTTATGATCGAACAGGGCATCGGCGCAAAATTTCAGGAGGAAACCAAGTACGACCCGTACCGGGTGCGGAAACCGGGCGATTCCGAATCAATACCGCCCGCAGAGCCGTTTAAGAATTATGAAAATCCCGTTGCGGTGTTTTCGCTTCCCGATCCGGATCTTTCCGTCGGCGCCAACCTGTGGGAGATCCTCCGCAAGAGGAGATCGCGCCGAAGGTTTCATACAGAACGTTCCTTGTCCCTGGAGAGTCTGACGCGCCTCCTGTGGGCGGCCCAGGGGGCGACCCAGAGGTATGGCAGGACCCTGTTCCGTACGGCCCCCTCTGCGGGGGCCCTTTACCCTGTTGAAACTTATCTTTCGGTCCGTTCGGTAGCGGGACTGGCGCCCGGGGTCTATCACTTTCGACCGCAGGCCTTTGACCTTGAGCAACTCCGGGACCGGGACCACTCCATCGATCTGGCCCGGGCCGCTCTGGGGCAGGCCATGGTGGCGGATGCCCAGCTGACGTTCATCTGGACGGCTCTCCTGGGCCGAAGCCGATGGAAGTATCGCCAGCGTGCCTACCGCTATATCTATCTCGATGCCGGTCATATCGGGCAGAACGTGTGTCTTGCCGCGGAGGCGGAGGGGCTGGGGAGCTGCATGGTTGGGGCCTTTTTCGACGATCACATCAATGCCCTCCTGGGCGTGGACGGAACGGAGGAAACGACCATCTATCTTTCCTGCGTTGGAATCCCAGTTCATGGCTGACGGTCTCCGGCTGCGGGACGGAATATGACCGAAGAGGCCGGTACGCGAGAGGTCTCCTACAGGCGCCTTCCTCCGGAGGTCCTTCGCGACCGGGCCCGCCAGGCCAGGGCTCTGCTGTCCGAATGTGTTCTCTGTCCCCGGCGTTGCCGTGTCAATCGTCTCGAGGGCCAGCGGGGGTTCTGCAGGACAGGCGAGAGGGCCCTGGTCTCGAGCTTCAGTCCCCATTTTGGCGAAGAAGACCCGCTGGTGGGGCGTCGGGGCTCCGGTACGATCTTTCTGGGCGGCTGCAATCTCGGGTGCCTGTTCTGTCAGAACTATAGAATTAGTCATTTAGGAGAGACGGAAGAGGTTTCGGCTGAACGCCTGGCTTCGATGATGCTCTGGCTGGAAGAGGAGGGGTGTCACAATATCAACCTGGTGACCCCGACGCACCAGGTGCCCGCCATTCTTGATGCTCTGATACTGGCGCGGCAGAAGGGGCTTTCGATTCCGCTCGTATACAACTGCGGGGGGTACGAAAGCGTGGATACGATACGGCTCCTTGAGGGTATTGTGGATATCTACATGCCGGACATAAAGTTCTCGCGCGATGAACCGGCGCGGAAATACTGCCAGGCCGAAGGATACTCGGATGTGGTCAGGGCCGCGGTTCTTGAGATGTACCGGCAGGTTGGTGATCTCGTGATGGACGCCACCGGCGTGGCCCGAAGAGGCCTCCTGGTCAGACATCTGGTCCTGCCGGGGGGCCTGGCGGGAACGGCGGAGGTCGTCCGCTTTCTGGCCCAGGAGGTTTCAAGGGATACCTACCTGAATGTCATGGCCCAATACCATCCCTGTTATAAGGCCTTTGATTATCCGGAGATCGCCCGCAGGCCCACCCGCGAGGAGTATCTTGAAGCCCTGGATCTGGCCGAGCAGGCAAGACTTCGGCGCCTCGACCATCGAACGGGTCGTGCGGTGAGGATGCTGTTCCGATGACGATGACCGGAAGGACGGTTTTTCCGGTCAAGGCGGCAACTGTGCTGGTTCGCGTCGGCGGTGTTTTGTGGGTTCTTTTCCTGGCCGGTTGTGCGATGCACGTTTCAAGGCCTCAACTGGCGTCGCTTATCGGGTCGGGTGAGGCTCCTATGATTGTCGATGTGAGGTCTGCGGGAGAATACCAAAAGGACCACGTGGCGCATGCCGTGCATATCCCCTTCTACAGCCTGCCCGGTCATAAGGATGAACTTCCCGCCGGATCCGGGGATTATGCGGTTCTTTATTGCGAACGGGGCCCGCGGGCCGGGATCGGGCGCCTGTTCCTCTGGTTTGCGGGGTACGGGCGGGTGAGATACCTTGACGGGCATATGAAGGCCTGGCGGGCTGACGGGCTTCCCACGGAGCACGGTTTGCCGGGGTCCAGTGACTGACCGAAGAGGTTCACCTCAAGGCCGCATGGGCGTCCTTCCGCGATCTGACTTCGCCAAATAGGGAACGGATTTTGGCGAAAGACTCCTTCAAGGCGATACCTGACGGACAGGACCGGTTCGGACAAGCTAGGGTTATAGTAAAAATATCAACCGCTGATTTCGGAACCAGACAGGAGAGGACGATGGAAAAGATCAACTATGCCAAGGGCCTGGAGGGCGTAATCGCCGGAGAGAGCGAGATCTGCAAGGTCGAGGGTGAAGTTGGCCGCCTGAACTACCGGGGGTACTCGGTGGAGGACCTGGCCGCCCACTCGAACTTTGAGGAGGTAACCTATCTTCTCCTTTTCGAAAAGCTTCCCGCCTTCTCTGAACTGGCGGATTTCACGGCCTCCATACGTAAGGCTCGGAGTCTCAACCCCGAGGTTCTGGAGATGGTCCGGAACTTCCCGAAGGGCGCCCATCCCATGGAGCTTCTTCAGTCGGTCATTTCCTACCTGAGCGGGTATGTGGCCCACAGGATTCGTCATTCGGCCACGTGCAACTGCCGGCGCACCCTGCACCAGGTCGCCCAGATCGCCACAGTAGTGGCCGCCTGGCAACGTCTGCAGGAAGGAAAGGACCCTGTTGTACCGCGTGATGATTTGTCACACGGGGCCAATTTCCTTTATATGGTCAAAGGACACGTGCCGGAGGAGGATGAGGGCCGTATCATGGACCAGTGCCTTGTTCTCCATGCCGAACACGGATTCAACGTATCCACGTTTACGGCCCGTGTCGTCGCTTCGTCGCTTTCGACCTGCTATTGCAGCATTTCGGCGGCCATGGGTTCTCTATACGGTTCGCTGCACGGGGGGGCCAACGAGAAAGTCATGGAAATGGTGGAGGCCATTGGCGACCCGGCCCACGCCGAGAAATGGGTACTCGAAGCCCTGGACCGGAAGCAGAAGGTCATGGGCATGGGACACCGGGTGTACAAAGCCAAGGATCCCAGGGCCAGGGTGATCGAGGGATACCTCGATACCCTTTCCCGGAAGAAGAATGACTTCCGGTATCTCCGAATCCTGAAGGAGGTGGAGCGGGTTTTCCGGGCGCGGATGGAGGAGAAGGGAAAGCCTATTTACCCCAACGTGGACTTTTTCTCCGGCGCGGTGTATCGGCTGCTCGGGATCCCGACGATTCTGTTTACCCCAATCTTTGCCATGGCCCGGGTGTCAGGGTGGTTGGCCCATGTGCTGGAGCAGAGGAAAGACAACCGCCTTTTCCGACCCAAGAGCCTGTATGTCGGGCCGGACCCGAGGGACTATGTCCCCTTGGGTGAGCGTTGACCGTCGGCGTTGCGATCATGAAGAAGCCTTTCATCAGTCATCGACCGTTTACCGACGGAAAGGGTGCGGTTCCCCCCCAAAAAACGGCCAGACTCCGGTAAAGTAGGATCGCTTTTCAGGTCCGCAAATTCACCCCCGTGCACGTCATTCATTTTTTCAGGACACCGGCGCTCCTGCCGGCCGCTCTGGAGGCTCTGATGTTGAGGGTCAGAGACGGGATGGGTGCGCCTGTTTCTCTTCTGCGGACCGAATGGTGTTTCAACGTGGAGACGACTGAGCCGCTTGAAACCGGAGACAAGGAGGTTCTGGGCTGGCTTCTCAGGGAAACCTTCGACCCGTCCGGATTTTCAGAACGCAGTTTTCTCCCGTCATCTTCGAACGTCGTTGAAGTGGGGCCGAGGCTGAACTTCACGACAGCGTGGTCTGTTAACGCCGTCTCGGTCCTTCGGTCCTGCGGTGTGACCCGGATTACCCGCATTGAACGGTCACGCCGTTACCTTCTTGTGTTTGAAGATGAAGGACGGGTTCTGACGAATGGAGAGCGTTCCCGTTTCCTCTCCATGGTTCATGACCGGATGACCGAGACGGAATATCCGGAACCGCTCCATTCCTTCGAGGTCACGCATCGTCCCGAACCGGTCTACACGGTACCGGTCCGGGCCGAAGGCCGGAGGGCTCTGGAAAAGATTAACCGCGACCTCGGGCTTGGTTTTGACGCACAGGACCTTGACTACTACACCCGGCTCTTCCGGGACGAGGTCGGCCGGGACCCGACGAACGTGGAATGCTTCGACATGGGCCAGTCCAACTCCGAACATTCGCGCCACTGGTTCTTCCAGGGGCGTCTGCTTGTGGGAGGCCGGGAGGTCCCGGAAAGTCTGCTCAGGATTGTGAAGGATACCTACCAGGCGAACCCTCGGAACTCGGTTATTGCCTTCAGGGACAACTCGAGCGCCATCAGGGGATACCGCATTGCAACCCTTCTGCCGGAAAGCCCCGGAGAGGTCTCTAGGTTTGTCGAGGCGGATGGACTTCACCACCTCATTTTCACGGCCGAGACCCACAATTTCCCTACCGGTGTGGCGCCTTTTCCAGGGGCGGAGACCGGTACGGGCGGACGGATTCGGGATGTTCAGTCGACCGGAACAGGGGGCCTTGTCATTGCGGGGACCGCGGCCTATTGCGTGGGCAATCTTCTCATCCCCGGATATGAGCAGCCTTGGGAAGACCGCGAGACCGCGTATCCGGATAACCTCGCCAGTCCCCTTCAGATCGAGGTTCAGGCCAGTAACGGCGCATCCGATTACGGCAACAAGTTTGGCGAACCCGTGATCCAGGGAACGACCCGCGCCTTCGGCATGAGAATGCCGTCGGGAGAGCGTCGGGAATGGCTCAAACCCATAATGTTTACCGGTGGGGTGGGGCAGATGGACAGCCGCCATGTGGAGAAGGGCAAGGCTGAGCCCAGCATGCTGGTCGTCAAGGTTGGAGGGCCCGCATACCGGATCGGGATGGGGGGCGGGGCGGCCTCAAGTATGATTCAGGGCGAGAACGTGGCGGAACTGGATTTCAACGCGGTCCAGCGCGGGGATGCGGAGATGGAACAGAAAATGAACCGCGTGATTCGTTCATGCATCGAAATGGGAGAGAGAAATCCTATTGTCAGCATTCACGATCAAGGTGCAGGCGGCAACTGCAATGTGGTTAAGGAACTGGTGCATCCGGCAGGCGGCAGGATAGATGTCCGGAAGGTGATCGTGGGGGACCACACCCTCTCGGTCCTTGAGATATGGGGGGCGGAGTATCAGGAGAACAATGCCTTGCTTCTCAGGCCGCAGGACCTGGGCCTGTTTGAGGGCGTCTGCCTCAGGGAAAAGGTCCCTTTCTCGGTCATCGGCGAAATTACGGGAAATGGGCGTATCGTGGTGACAGACGGGTCGGAGGGTATTTGCCCGGTGGACCTGGAACTGGAAAAGGTTCTGGGTGAGATGCCCAAGAAGATATTTCACCTGGACCGGACTGACGTTTCTCTTGCTCCGCTCAATCTGCCTCCGGACCTTTTGGTCCGCTCGGCCCTGGAACGGGTGTTGCGGCTTCTCTCCGTGGGTTCCAAGCGATTTCTGACCAGTAAGGTGGACCGCTCGGTGACAGGCCTGGTGGCCCGACAACAATGTTGCGGTCCTGTCCAACTCACGGTGTCGGACGTGGCCGTGGTGGCCCAGTCCCATTTCGGAGTCACGGGCGCGGCCATCTCTATCGGCGAGCAGCCCATCAAGGGGCTGCTGGACCCCGCGGCCATGGCGCGGATGACGGTGGCCGAGGCCGTCACGAACATCATGTGGGCCCGGGTCTCGGACCTGGAGGATATCCGTTGTTCAGCCAACTGGATGTGGGCTCCCAAACTTCCGGGCGAGGGGGCCCGCCTGTACGATGCGGCCGTCGCGATGCGCGAAATTATGCTCTCGCTCGGCATCGCGGTGGACGGTGGCAAAGACTCCCTTTCCATGGCCGCCATGGCGCCCGGTCCAGGAGGCAAGGACGAGACGGTAAAGGGTCCGGGAACGCTGGTTGTATCGGCTTATGTCACGTGTCCGGACATTACGATGACCGTGACGCCGGACCTCAAGAGACCGGGAGGAAGCGAACTGCTCTTTATTGACATGGCTCCGGGAAAGAACCGGCTCGGAGGTTCGGCCCTAAGCCAGGTTTTTGGCCAACTTGGGGATGAAGTGCCGGATGTGGAATCGTCTGATACCCTGAAGCGGGCCTTCCAGCTGGTCCAGGACCTGGTCGCCTCCGGGAAGATTCGGGCCGGACACGACCGGTCCGACGGCGGTCTGGCCGTAACGTTGCTGGAGATGGCCTTTGCCGGGAACTGCGGAATTGAAATCGACCTCCCGGATTATGGCCCCGATGGGGCGGTCGTTCCCTTGCTGTTTGCCGAGGAACTGGGTGCGGTGATCGAAGTGGACACCGAAACGGCCGCTGAGGTGGTTGACCTTTTCCGGAAGGCTGCGGTCCCGTGCCATCCCATTGGAAGGCCGCTGAAGGAAAACCGCATCCTGTTCCGCCGCGGCAAACAGATTGTCCTGGACGAGGCCATGACCCGTCTCAGGGATATCTGGGAAGAAACGAGCTTCCGGATCGAGGAGTATCAGACGCTCCCGGTTCTGGCCCGGGAGGAACGCCTGAACATCCGCGAACGGAAGGGGCCTGAATACCATGTCCCGTGGAGTCCGGAACCCACCGCTGAGTCGTTGATGAGGGCCGATGAAAAACCTAAGGTGGCCATCGTGCGGGAGGAGGGGAGCAACGGGGACCGGGAGATGACCTCGGCCTTTTTCCTTGCCGGTTTTGAACCCTGGGATGTGACGATGACAGACCTGATGAACGGGAGGGCTAGTCTTCGGGATTTCCGGGGGGTGGTCTTTGTGGGCGGGTTCAGCTATGCGGATGTTCTGGACTCGGCCAAGGGATGGGCAGGTGTGGTGCGATTCAATAAGAAGGCCCTCAGCGAATTTTCGGCGTTTGTGAACAGGTCTGATACGTTCAGCCTCGGCGTGTGCAACGGTTGTCAGCTTATGGCACTGCTCGGGTGGGTCCCGTTCCCGGAACTCCGGGACGACGAGGTTCAGCCGCGGTTCATTCATAACGCATCGGGGCGTTTCGAGAGCCGTTTTTCCACGGTCAGGATACTGGAGAGCCCGTCCATCATGCTCAAGGGGATGGCAGGATCCACCCTTGGCGTTTGGGTGGCCCACGGAGAGGGCCAGGCCTACTTCCCCAATTCCGGCCTGATGGAAAAGATCCTTGAGGCGGGGCTGGCCCCCGTTCGGTATGTGGACGATGAGGGGGGCCTCACGGAAGCCTATCCGTTTAATCCGAACGGTTCTCCCATGGGCATTACGGCACTCTGTTCATCGGACGGAAGGCACCTGGCCATGATGCCGCATCCTGAGAGGGCGGTACTCCCGTGGCAATGGGCGTGGATGCCTGAGGATATGAGGAAAAGACTCAGGGCCTCCCCCTGGCTCAGGATGTTCCAGAACGCCCGTGACTGGTGCGGCACCGGAAATTCATAGCCATACCGCTTCCTGCCGTTTCCTCAGATTCTGTCTTCAACCAAGGCTGCCTTCGCCGGTTTTGTTCCGATAACGGGGGCTCGAGGAGGCCCTGAACGCTTCTAAAGCAGGAAGTCTGCGAGCGAGATGCCGTATTTGTTGGGATCGAGCGACCGGACGATGGTGCGACGGAAGCCCCCGGAGGAATCCTGCTCCATCAGATCCACCGCCGGGGCCGCCTCCCTGCTGACGCGTTTGCCGTTGGCGTCCATAACCACAAGGACGCGCGGCCGGTCCAGGCATTGCGGGTTGGGGTTGGATTCGAAGACCAGCCCCATCTCCCGGGTGTTCAGAAGAACGAGCGAACCCTGGGGGTATACGCCGATCAGGTTTACGAAGACCTTGACCAGCACGGGGTTGACCTGGCGGCCCCCCTGTTCCATGAGCATGCTCAATGCCCGATCGGGCGACAGGGGCACGCGCGCGTAAACCCGCGACGAGGTCATGGCATCATACTTGTCAGAAATGGTGACGATCTCGCTGATCAGATCATGGTCCAGATTGCAGAGCACCTGGGGGTACCCACTCCGGTCGTGGTTCAGGTGATGCTGGAACGAGGCCAAGGCGCTCTTCATGGCTGTTTCCTCAAACCCCTTGAGCCGAAGGAGGGAAAGGAACCCCCATGTGGGATGCTGCTTGATGATTTCCCATTCCTTGTCCGTGAAAGATGTGGGCTTGTTCAGCAGGCTTTCGGGAACCTCGGTTTTGCCAATGTCGTGAAAGAATGAGGCTACGCCTATTTGCTCGAGGGAACGCTTGGTCAGTCCCAGTTTCTGCCCGAGGGCGATAGAGAGGATGCTCACGTTTACCGAGTGGAAATACGTGTATTCGTCGTAGTCCTTGATGGCGGTCATGCCGAGAAGCAGGGTCGGTTCGGCCACCAGGTGATCCACCAGGGACTCCACGATGCGTTTGGCCTTCCGCAGATTGATCTGTTCTCCTGACTTGACCTTGCCCATGACTCCCTTGGTATAGGACACGGCATTGAAATACGAGCGCCGTACAAACTGCCGGCGATCGAGGGCATCCTCTTCAGCCACCTTCTGGCGACTCACGGTGATTCGGTGGAGGGCTCCCTGCTGGCGGAGCATCTCGAATCCGTTTTCCGAGAAGCCTGAGCCGATGAAGGCGGTCACAAAGTCCCTGAGTTGGGAATCCGTGAGCGGCGAGTTGAAGGTGATTTCCCCGACCTCCCTTTTCTTGAACTCACGGACGAGGAAGTCGAAGTTCAGCATGGAGTCCAGGAGATACCGCAAACGTTCCTCGTTGACGAAAATGAACTCCCCAACGAGCTTGACATGCAACTCTCCGGTTGAGTGGATGGAGTCATTCAAGAGCGACAGGGCGCGGGCAAGGGATTTGACTACGGCTTCGTTGGCCGGGTCGTGGATCTGAGAGTTCCGGATGAGGGTGGCCAGACTATTGACCAGGTCCAGGTAACGAGCCTGAAGAGCCGCCTTGTCTTCCTTGTTGGGCGTGGGATCAGCCATGCATCTTCATTCTTCTTAGAGATTCGCGAATTTCGCCCTTGAGAAGGTCGCTTGCGCCCGGCGCCACCCGTTGCAGGTTCGGAGCGAGGGCCACCCCGTTTTTCAGAAGCCCAATGGCGTGGGCTGCGCAGGCACGGAGTTCTTCGTTCCTGGCCCTGCCGAAGAAGGATTTCTGTTCAAGAGTCTTGAGGAGGAAATCCCTGACCTCCCGGGCGTCCCATTGTGCAAGCATGGCAAAGAATTCCTTCTTCTCCTCAAAGGACTTGGTGGCGAAATCCTTGGTGTTCAATTCTTCCAGAAGAATCCTCATGGCCACCTCCGAATCCTGGAGACCGCGGAATCCTTTCACCGCACTGACCCGGACTCCCGGGTCCCTGTCGCCCAGTCCCTTCTTGAGATGGGGAAGCACGCGGCTTCCACCGATGATACCGAGGGAACGGAACGCTTCCTTTCGTACACGCGGGTCTTCGTGCGTGAGACTCCGGCCAAGGGTATCCACGGATTTCACGTCGCCAATCTTGCCCAGAATACAAAGGGTATTTCGAACGACGAACCATCGCTTATCCTTTAAGCCCGAGGTGAGCGCGGTCAGGTCCTTGCGTCCCACGATTGCCAGAAGATCCATCACCAGTCTGCGTCCGTGCATTCCCTGAAGGCTCCCCATGATGTCCGTCAGAGGATGGATGGTGCTTGCAGGCAGATAGGCGGCACATTTCAGGAGGGCGTCCTCGTTGACCGTCACGTTGCTGTCCAGGACCTGCCCCATCTCACGTATGGTTTCCGCGTTTCCGGCAGCTTCCGGAACCATTCGGATGGTGTCCAGGTGGGAATGGGGAAGCCCGTCCGAAGCGGCCATCTCGGCTGCCTGCTGAAAGATGTTGAGGGCATGCTCGAATTCGGCATTGCGGATGGAGTATTCCAGGGCCTCTCTCAGAAACCCGCCGATCTCGGTGATTTCAGCCGGCTCCCGACTTCTGAGAAACAGGTCAAAAAGGATATTCAGGACAGACGGCAGAGGACTGGTTGTGTCCTCCTTTTCCTTCATCCGTTCGATCATCCTTAAATCCTGTTCCGTAAGACCTGCAATCTCCCGGGGCTCCCATCTGAGCTTCTCCGCGTCGGCGGCGACTTCCTCGTAGGCTTGCTGGAGGGCTTCCTCAGAGGCAGGGCCGCGTTCATCCCTGGATGCTTTCTCAAGATTGGGATCGTAATCCTCCTCGACGAGGAATTCGGAACTGGCCAGGTATTCGATATGCTCGAAATCCTTTTCCCAGAGGAGGGTTACCATATCGTCATCGATCAGCTGGCGTTCGAGATCCTTGGAGATAATCAGAAGAAACTGCTCCACTTCTTCCCGAAGAAGACCGCTCTTAAAGGTCAACTGTCGTATGCCGTCCCTGAAGAAGAAGAGGGCAAAATTGTCCTGGCGAGACTCGTTCTTGTAGACGGAGTCCTCGTTGATATGGATTTCGTGGGCCGTGAACCGAAGATCGATCTTGCCGTCCGTTCCGATTCGGTCGGTCATAAGCCGGAAAACCTCATCCACAGCTTTCCCATAGATGGGGTTGTTGGGCGGATACATTTTGAACGTCTTTTGCGCCCTGATTAAAGCCTGGATGATTTCAGAGGAAACCAGAGACGTTTCTTTAATTTCAGGCATGTGGAAAAAATAACATGGCTGTAACTTATTGTCAACGAAGGAAAAAACGTCAAATTGTGTTCCGCAGACTGACCGCGGGAATCTCTGTGTACATGCAGCCGCCGCACACGGCGGACACCCGGAAAACTGCCCCAGGCTCCGCTTGCGGCACGAAGGCCGAGCGGATTCGTTGGACGTTCTGTGGAGCCAGGCCCACGGGTCGGACGGTCCACCCGGTTCACGGTTTCGAATCCCGTGGCCACGGAGACTACGGCACGTATCTGGTTTCGCTGGTTCGTAAAGTTCCGTATAATTGCTGCAATGTACGTGCTGGTTTACATCCCGGCTTTTAACGAAGAACACCGCATTGCCGGAGTGATTGAGTCGGTTCCGAGGGATTTGTCCGGCGTTACCCAGATCGGAGTCCTGGTCGTGGATGACGGAAGCACGGATCGAACAGGCAAGGTGGCTGAAGCAGCCGGGGCAGGCGTTCTGCGGCACGAGGTCAATCAGGGCGTTGGGGGTGCTTTTCATACTGCACTCGAGG
>QJVM01000006.1 GCA_003235715.1 Nitrospirota bacterium | reverse complement strand
TTTATATTTTACTCCCCGTCCGGTCCTACAAACCCGCGGAGCCACAGCATACGCGTCTTCAGGCAGCACCCAGGGGAAACGGACACTGGTCTATTATGGTGTATTTGAACCAATTTTCCGAATCAGATTCCAGCTCCGAAAGTCCTCTTGGCGTTCACGGTTATGGCATGACGCGAACCGTCTTGCCCGGAAATGTCTGAACTGATCCAACGGTAGCTGTAACTGAGCTCAAATACAATACGACGGTAAACATACTGGTACTGCCCCCTGAACTGCATCTGGGTTTCCTGTGCGCCGTCCAGATTCCGCAGGTCGCAATTAAAGTATCCGGTTAGACTTCTGGTCCAACGGGTTCTGCTGTGAAGGTACGCCGACCAGAGCTGCGTCGAGCCGCCGGTGACATCCGTGGTTATATCCTGGTACCTTCCCCCACCTGAGACCATGGTTCGCCTTCCGAAGGTTCTGGACGCATCAAGGGTGTACTCCAATACTTGTTGTTCGGTATTCTGATTGCCACCCTCCACCTGGGTATTCTTGTAACTCAGCTGGTTGTGCGCATAGATATTACCGGGGAACCGCCCCGCCACAGTGAGTTTATTCTCCATATGGGAGCGGCTGGTCCCATTGCTCTCGGAATAACGATAATCCACCCTGTCTGACACCCGGATAGGGGTCTTACTGTATACGCCCATACCCAGGGTTACCCCAGTCCCGCCTCCCGCCGATACGCTGTCGCCGGAATAAAAGAACCCACCGTCCCCCCGGAGCAGATAGAGTCGCGGCTTCGTCCATTCAAGCGATTCCTGAAGACTGGCTACGGCACTCGAGGAGCCTTCTTGCCCTTTATATCCAAGAATGGCCTCTGAATCGCTGTACAGGGTGTCCATAATCGGGGCTCTGTATGTGACCTGCGTGTCGAGCCCTTGAGATGTTTCGTCTGAAGTCGAATGGCCCAGCACGCTCGTCACCGTAGAAAGATACGTGCGGGTTGAACCGTTTGACCTCTGCCAGTTATGCTGGCCAAGGAAATGCATGGTTGTTTCGTCTGCGTCCCCACTCCGGGTTGTGTACGAAAGACGTTCCCGCAACCCCCAGGAGGTCGCCTCCTGACCCCTCCCTTTGGTCCGCGGAGACCGATACACGTGCCTCAGGAAGAATTCATTAAGGTCGTCGTTGCCGCTATCTGAGCGTTCCTCCCTCTCCAGGGACATACTCGCATCAAACGTGTTCCGGGTTCCCTCGAAGGATGCCCGCCCTGAAATGAGATCCAAACTTCGCTCCAGCCCCAGTCCCGCTTCAGATTTGTCCTCGTCCTCCGTATGCCAGTAATCCAGACCTATCCTCGGAAAGGGCACGGAAAACATGGGTTCGACCCCCCCAGGGATAACCCGCTTCTTCTCCTCAACCGCTGGTTCGACCTCCTCCCAGATGGTGCTCCCGTCTCCCCAACCCACGGGCCCGGATTCCATTCCGCCCGTGCCATCTCCCCAAACATCTTCCAGGGGCTCTGCTTCAAACTCGTCCAGTTCAGGTCGGCTCCAGATGTCCTCCGTCGTGGAAGTCCCTTCGGTTTCGATTTCCTCCCTGAGTCCGCTCGTGGACGCAACCTTCACGAAGTCCCCGTTTTCAAAAAAGCGATACCAGATGGGGCGATAGTAAGAGAGCCCGACTCCATAACTTCGGGTAAAGCTGTCCCCCTCCCCCGCTGTATACTGATTAAAGCTAAGCCGGATGGGGAATGGCAGATTTCTGAATCGGGTGGCCGATTGAGCAAGGTCCAGCAGGTTCAGGTCGAAGAATACCCCGTAGTCAAAGCCCTCGTTCCGGCCTGGCTGGTCCGTATTCCTCTGCCTCAAAAAACCGCTCACGTTATACCAAAGAAGTTGCTGGTCGAGGTAATATCCGATAGCCCCCGCGTTGACCTCCTCTTCCGTGACGGAGTATTCCTCGACATCTCCCCAAACGGAAGCATAATTGAGTTCGACAGAACCGTATGGGATGAACGGCGATGGGAGCCTTACCCGTCCGGCACCCTCAGTCACGGAAGCCCATGACAGCCAAAACAAGGATAGTAAAAGAAGCTGTAAGAGAAAACGAATCCAACTTGGACCGGTAATGATATCATTCGGACGAGGAGCCATCATGAAAACTTTAATAAATCTAAATTATCCTGACGAATTCTGGAGCGTGCCCCATGTTAAGCCTGCCCTGATGCGCGCCAAAAAACCCAACTCGATTCGTCCTTCCCATAGGTGGCGAAGCTCACCACGTGAGGATGCCCTCCGGGCGGACATCGTCGCGAATAGAGGCTCCACCCCCACTGTTTGAGGGGTGGGCCGTGAAAAGCGAAAGCGTTCCTGAAACAGGCCGAGCCTCAACCCACGCGTCATGTTTCGCGAAGGAACGCTATGTCTTGGAAACTTGAAATTATAGTTTTAAGCTCCCTGATTCCGCAAGGTTTTGCGTCCTTGTCAGAGGATGAAAAAAGTCTGAAATACCGGCCATTGATTCACCCTTGCTTCGGATAAACCAGCGGGTCCCTGAAAGGATCTCTCGAGAC
>QJVM01000059.1 GCA_003235715.1 Nitrospirota bacterium | reverse complement strand
GTGACATTGGGAAAGTCTAAGATATTTACTCCCAACTGGGTGGCGCAGTGGCAACACCAACAGGAATGCACGTCCGGGGCGGTGAAATGGTCGAAAAAGTACTCGCGCCCTGAAATCGACGGGGCCAGACTCTGCAATAACATATTATCGTAATGCAACAGGCGACCCTACTCGCGCGGTCTCAAGGCCTGGCTCGATGTAATTGGACCGAAGGGTTCTGAAAAGCGAGCGGGACGAGGCGCTGCGGTTGCCAAGTCCGAGGAAATTGGCCTATAGTTGATAAGCCGGCATTAGGAGCTTTTCGAATGAGACTCCTGGTAGTTTCCAATCGGCTGCCCATCACGGTCGTTGAAAAAGAAGGCGGGTTCCAGTTTCAAAAAAGCATGGGCGGACTCGTCTCGGGTCTGAGCGCTTATCTCGATTCCCTCAAAGGCTCCGCTCTAGGCGATTCCGAATACGTGTGGGTCGGCTGGCCGGGCTTCACCGCAAAAGAAAAAGACAAGCCAAAAATTAAGGCGGAGCTGTCCGCGAGGTTTCAATCCTGTCCCGTTTTCGTCTCCCAGAGCGACGTGGAATCCTATTACCTCGGCTTCTGCAACAAAACGATCTGGCCACTGTTCCATTATTTTCCGGACCGCGCTCAATTCGATGAGGATTACTGGAATTCATATGAGAGGGTCAACCGACATTTCCGCGATGCGGTCCTGGAGGTCCTCCGATCGGACGATGTGGTTTGGGTGCATGATTATCATCTCATGCTGCTTCCGAAACTTCTCCGGGAGGCGAGGCCCGAAGTCCCGATCGGGTTCTTTCTCCACATCCCCTTCCCCTCTTTCGAGCTGTTTCGCCTTCTGAAGAGGAACTGGTCGCGGGAAATTCTTGAGGGGCTGTTGGGAGCCAATCTAATCGGCTTTCACACTCATGACTACACGCAATACTTCCTGCGTTGCGTCCACCGCATTCTGGGTCCCGAGCACAACATGGGACGCATACTGATCAATCAGCGGCTAGTGAAAGCCGATACGTTTCCGCTCGGGATTGATTTCCACCGATTCTACAGCGCCGGCGAGAGCCCGGAGGTGCAGAGAAGAACTAACACGCTCCGATCCATCGTGAGGGAAGCCAAAGTCATTATATCGGTGGATCGACTGGATTACAGCAAAGGAATCCTCCATCGTTTGCGAGGTTACGAACTTTTCCTGGAAGAAAACCCGCAGTGGCACGGCAAAGTGATCCTGGCCCTCTTGGTGGTCCCCTCTCGCGTCGGGGTGGAGCAATACCGGCAGATGAAGAGGCAGATCGATGAACTCGTGGGCAAGATCAACGGACGTTTCGGCCAGCTTGATTGGACACCGATTCTCTATCAATATCGATTCCTGCCCTTCAATTCTCTGGTCGCTCTTTACCGAACCGGAGACGTCGCCTTAGTCACCCCGCTCAGAGACGGGATGAACCTGATCGCAAAGGAATACGTGGCCACCCGAACGGACCAAAAGGGCGTATTGATCCTTAGCGACATGGCGGGAGCCTCCAAAGAGCTCGGAGAGGCGGTTATCATCAATCCGACCAACATCGAAGAGATCGCCGACGCCCTCAAACAGGCTCTGGAGATGCCCAATGATGAGCAGATCGATCGCAATCGAACCATGCAGACCCGGCTCAAACGGTATGACGTAGTGCGCTGGGCGGACGAGTTCGTGCGCTCGCTTCTCTCTCTCCAACAGGAGCAAAAGGGAATGGAGGCGACGATTTTCGGCCCGGCGGCAAAAGAGCCGCTGCTGCGTCATTTCCGCGATGCCAGTCGGCGCCTTTTATTACTGGATTACGACGGAACCCTGGTGCCCTTCGAGGATCACCCCCACTTGGCGATCCCCACGGAGCCGCTGTTGAGAATGCTACGAAATTTCGCCGACGACCCCAGAACCGAAGTCGTCGTCATCAGCGGGCGCGACAAGGCGACGCTGCAAGAGTGGTTCAAGAGTCCGCCCATTGCGCTCGCGGCGGAGCATGGAGCGTGGATCAGGGATAAAGACGAAAAAGACTGGCACATGATCATGCCGTTGACCAATGACTGGAAGCCGCAAATGCTCCCGCTCCTCGAACTCTACGCGGACCGGCTGCCGGGTTCATCGGTCGAAGAGAAGGACTTTTCCATCGCCTGGCATTACCGCAGGGCGGATCCGGAACAGGGCTCTCTGCGCGCCAAAGAACTCGTCGACGACTTGGTCAATTTTACCGCGAATATCGATGTCCAGGTCTTGCAAGGAAACAAAGTGGTGGAGGTAAGACAAGCGGGCGTCAATAAAGGGACAGCCGGCCTGCGTTTCATAACAAAACACCATGCCGACTTTATCCTGACCCTCGGGGACGACTGGACGGACGAAGATCTGTTTCGAGTCCTTCCCGAAAGCGCTTATTCCATCCGGGTGGGCATCACCCAGTCTCACGCCAAATATAATCTGCCCAGTCACGAGGAGGTGCTCGGCCTGCTCGCGGAGCTGGCCAAAGTCACCCACCCGTTTTGAGCGGCCCCTTACATTACACAGGGAGGGGTCCGAATTAGT
>QJVM01000061.1 GCA_003235715.1 Nitrospirota bacterium | reverse complement strand
TACAGGATGAAGTCCCACGTGCGGGGGGACATGGTGACGCTGTTGAGGGAGACTGCGGAAAAGATCTCTGAAAGACTCTATTACGCGGACAAAGAATGAAGGAGAAGGCCTGTGTCTGACCCGAATCAGGCGTTGACCGACGCAATGGCAAACATGAGAGAAGACGAGGCCGTTGGTGTGGCACAGCAGATTCTCCGGAGCGGCGAAGACCCCTTGAAGGTCTTGGAGGCCTCCAGAGAGGCCATGGCGATCATCGGCAAACGTTTCGAGGAAGGGGAGTATTTCCTTCCGGAACTCATCCTGGCCGGCGAAATGCTGAAAACGATCTCGACCCTGGCACAGGAGAAGTTGGGAAAGGGCGTGGAGATCAGTCGTTCCGGTAAGGTCCTCATCGGAACCGTGCGGGGGGACATTCACGATATCGGCAAAGACATTGTCGTCTTCATGCTCGATTCCGCCGGACTTGAGGTCCTTGACCTGGGAATCGACGTGCCCCACGAGAAATTCGTGGATGCCATCAAGGAATTCAAGCCCCAAGTCCTGGGCTTGAGCGGTTTTCTCACCCTCGCTTTTGATTCCATGAAATCGACCGTGGACGCTATACGAGAGGCAGGGCTTCGGGATCAGGTGAAGATCATGATCGGGGGCGGACAGATGGACGACCATGTGAAGGAATACTGTGGTGCAGATGCATACGGGGCGGATGCTGTGGCCGCCGTGTCTCTTTGCAGGCAATGGATAGGAGGTGAATGAGGTGGAGAAGACACCTCGCGGTTTGGCTGACCACGAGAAGGGGGGAGTTATGGGCGCAAGAAGAACGTACCTCGCAAGCACGTTTTGTGGACTTCTTCTGTCGACTCTGTCGAACACGGCCTTGGCCTTCTACATCGATGAAGGCCGGACGCTGGAGTTCACGGGCAAGGCCCAGAGCCGGGTCTCGATGCGGCTGCAGGATTCCGAGGGGTTCACGGCTCCGCCGAACATCTCCGTGGGCAACCTGGTGCAGTGGAGGAACATCTTCTATCTCGAGATCAACCACGACCTGGAGAAGCTCCAAGGGGAGCTCGACATCCTGAAGCCCCTGGAGTGGCTCAAACTGCGGACCAAGTACCACCTGGTGGCCCGGTTCATGTATGACGCGGTTTACGACGTGGGTCCCCAGGCCTTTCAGGACGTGAAAGATCAGGACAAGGAGAACATCGACAGCTTCAGCCACCAGTACGAGCTGTGGGAGTGCTACGTGGATGTGTCCCGGGGGCCGCTGTTCCTCCGGCTGGGCAAGCAGAACCTGGCCTGGGGCGAGACGGACGTGTTCCGGCTCCTGGATCAGATCAATCCCCTGGACAACACGTTCGGGGGCCCTTTCGAGGATCTGGACGACCGGCGCATCCCGCTCTGGATGCTTCGGGGGAGCTACAACCTGGGGGTCCTGGGCCCGATCGACTCGCTCACCCTGGAGGGCTTCTGGGTGCCCGGCAACTGGGACGTTCGCGTCTCCCCGCTGGCCCCCTACGGAACGGCCTACTCGGCCCCGTTGCCGCCCCTGCCGGCCCCGTTCCAGCAGCGGATCACCTATCCGGGAAAGAGCATGTCGAACAGCCGCTGGGGGGTGCGCTTGATGGCCATGCTCTGGGGGATGAACCTTTCGGTGGCCCACTACAAGACCTTCATGGACCTGCCGAACCCGGTCTTTGTCATCGAGCCCGGCCCTCCGCTCATCGGCAGCCCCTATCAGGAGTTGCGCTTTGACGACATCCAGATCACGGGCGGCTCGCTCAATTTTTGGGAGTCCATGACGGACACGGTGATCCGGGCCGAGGTGGCCTGGTTCTGGAACGAGGCGGTCTTCATCCCGGAGATCAACATCCCGCTCCAACCGCTGCCGATCTCGATTCCCGGCGTACCGGGGATTCCCCAGAACGGGCAGATCCCGGACAAGGATTTCCTGAGGTGGATGATCGGCCTGGACAAGAACGTGTGGATCCGGCCCCTGAACAAGACGCAGACCTTTCTGGTCTCCCTTCAGTACTTCGGCCAGTGGGTGAATGACTACGATGCGCGGATGCGGCAGGCCGTGCCGCTCTATCCGAACGACCTGGAATTCCCTGCCGTAAGAGAGGTGGAGGGGACGATCACGATGCTCATGAACTCGACCTACCTGAGCGGGAAGGTCACGCCGCAGATGGTCCTGGGCTATGACGTCCGTGGGGCGTGGCTGATCCAGCCCTCGGTGAACCTGCTCCGGGAGCCCTTCCGGTTCATGATCCAGTACAGTGCGATCGCGGGAAACTTCACCGGCTTCGGCGTCTTCCGGGACCGGGATCAGATCAGCTTCATCTTCAGCTACCTGCTGAATTGACGGCGACACGGCAGTGGAGCCGTCATCCCCGCCAATGCGAGGATCCATTGGCACAATGTGCGCACTTAACGAATAGAGGAGGAGGTATCCAAGATGAAGGAAAGACGCAACCTCGGCACATTCTTGGTCAGCCTTTTGTTGTCTCTCTGCCTGGCCCTGCCAGCCACGGCCGATGAGCCGTCGGTAAAGGTGATCGACAAGACCAACTGGCAGAAGG
>QJVM01000208.1 GCA_003235715.1 Nitrospirota bacterium | reverse complement strand
AATAACAAGGAAGCCTCGTCCCTGGGCACCGGCGCGGGCCGCTTCGATGGACGCGTTCATGGCCAGAATCGTGGTTCGGGAGGCCACTTCCGAGATGAGCTGGGAGATCGTGCCAATCTCCATAAGGCGTTCGGAGAGCGACTTCATCTTCTTGTTGATGCCCTGCACCGTAACCCGGATGACCTGCATGCCTTCGATGTTCTGTCTCACCATCCGGTTACCGCCGCTGGTGGCCTGGTCCACGGCTGAAGACACCTCCTGCGCGTGGGTGGCCTTCTGGGAAATTTCCAGGGTGGTCGCTGACGTTTCGTCCACGGCGCCGGTGGCCTTCTTCACTTGGGACATCTGGCCTTCGGCACCGCTTTCCAGTTCCTTGTAGAACCCCATGAGCTGCTGCGATTCCTGGCTGAGGGCGTAGGCGCTCTTGCGCACATCCGTGAGAAGATGTCCCAGCCCGTCCACCATCACATTGTAGGCGTCGGCAATGTTGCCGAACACGTCAGCGGTCACCGGGGCCTTCATGGTCAGGTCTCCCTCGGCGGCATGGCTCACCACATCCAGAAACCGGATCACGTTGTCCTGCGTCATCTCGCGCTCTCCGTCCGACTGGATGTAACCCCGCAGTTTGCCCATGGTCTGGTTGAAGGCCTGCGCAACCTCCTCCATTTCGTCGCCCGTCTTGAGGGAGATTTCCTGGAACTTCCCGGTCTTCACATCCTCAATGCCGGCGAGGAGGTCCCGTAACGAGCCTGAAACACGGTTGGAAACAAAGAGCCCTACCACGATTCCGCGAAAGATAACGCCGATTCCTGAAACAAGCAGGCCCCGGGTGAGAAACTGCGAAAAGGTATCCAGTTCTTCACGGCTCAGGTTGACATAAGCCAAAATGTTCTTCCGGATATTTCCAACACCCTCCTCGAGGCCGCGGACGCTGGCTTTATAGACATCATATTGTTTCGAAACCTCGAGAAATCCCTTGCCTCCCAGAAGTTCAACCGCCATGGGGTCCATGGACTGGACCGTATTCCTGTAGGCCGTATCCACCGCGGCCATGTTCGCAGACAGTTCCTTCAACTGCTTGCTTCTCGGAGACTCTTCTTCCGCCCCGTTCGTCCCGGCCTGGGAAGCAGCGGCAACCGTGGATGAATTCTTCAGGCGCTCGAGATTCTTGCCCACCTCGGTGAAGCTGCCTTTCATTTTGGAATAATATTCTTCCTGCTTCTTCCTTATGGCCTCGCTCCTTGTACCCAGGCTTGAGAAGAGGAAGAACTCCTTCTCATAGCGGCGGGCGCTCGATACCAATGCGTTGGTTTCGTCTGTCAGGGCCAGGTCAGGAATCGTGCGTTCCGTGACTTCCTGCATGGCGCTCCGCGCCTTCCAGAAACCATAATACGCAAGCGAACCGACACTTACCGAAATAACGATTAGGAAGACCACGGTAAGAATAAGTTTTGCCCGAATGGTCATTCCCGATTTCTTTCTTGCCATACTCTGACCCCCTGATCAAGGTTGATCACTGCCAATAACACGTTGACATATAACGATCTTCGTCCCGCGCTCGGCTGATGCCGGAACGCCATGGTTATGTATCGCCCTGTTTAAAGTGAAACTTTAGCGGGGTTTGGAGAAGACCGTATCGGGGTAGAAAACCCGGACCAGGAAGAGCCCCCGGGCAGGGGCCGTGGGGCCGCTGTTTCCACTTCGGTCACGGCCTTCGAGAATACGGGGGGTAGCGGAAGGATCCAGCCGGCCCCGACCAACCTCCACCCCGAACCCCACCAGATTTCGGACCATGTGCCGGAGAAAGGCGTCCGCCTCAACGGTAATCCGAACAAGTGCGGTCGGCAGGGGTAAACCGAGAATCTCGCCTGAGGGGGCCCGTTCCACCTGAATCCGGGTCACGTTTCGGACGGGGTTCTTAGCGCCACACCCAGCGCCCCGGAATGCAGAGAAATCGTGCCGGCCCACCAGAGCGGCGAAGGCGGCTTCCATGGCCTTAAGGTCGAGAGGCGACGGAACGGTCCATGTCCAGCGGGCCGTGAAGACGGACGGCCTGGTCTGGTTTTGGATGAGATACACGTAACGCTTTCCGCAGGCTGTATATCGGGGATGAAAATCCTCGGGCGCCTCCTCAAGCTGAAGCACCCGTATGTCGGCGGGCAGGTTGGCGTTCAGGGCCCGAAGAAGGACTTCGGCGGACAACGCGGTCTTGCTCGGGAAAGCGACCACCTGCCCCAGGGCATGCACACCCGCGTCCGTGCGACCGGCCGCCGTGACCGTGGTCGCCTCACCCGTAACCCGGGCAAGGGCCTCCTGAATGAGCCCCTGTATGGAGGTCCCCTCCTTCTGGATCTGCCACCCCACATACCGGGTCCCCTCGTATTCAATGAGCATTCGGTAGTGTTTCATCCGGCCTGGCCTTCGCCTGTGATTCTACCTGTTCCGGCCTGAAAATCGACTTCCGAATCAGGCGCAGACGGCCGGGTTGCAGAGGGTCGGGGGCGATGCATATACTTCATAACCGTGTCTCTTGAAGAACTTCGTGAAATCATGAAGAAACTCCGGGCACCGGAGGGG
>QJVM01000189.1 GCA_003235715.1 Nitrospirota bacterium | reverse complement strand
AAAAAGGACCTCACGCACCTCCTTGTCGGAGGCGAGTTCAAAGGGTTCGCCTGCCATAAATGCCGCTCGCCTCGTCACCTTTTCAAGGTCCTCTTCTGTCCGGGACAGGACACTCTTCAGAGTATCCTGGTTCACCCGAAGTCCTTCATCCTCCGGTCCCGCCAAGACCTCAACCATAGGAATATCCAGGCGGCGGAAGAGGTTTTCGACTCCGGATTCCCCGAGCTTAGATTCAAGCACAGGCGCCAGTTCAGCGATGATTGAAACCGCTTCAGACAGGTATGCCGCAGCCTTCTGACCCGAATAGCCTGGAAGCAATTCCTGGCCCTGAAGTTCGCTCAGGGGGGGCGGCCCACCCGGAATGTGGGCGAGGGCCACGGTGCCGAGGGTATGTGCGTTTCTTTTCGGTGCAAGCAGTGTATCGGCCAGACAGGTGTCGAAGGCGTGTCCCCGCAGGCGGATACCCAGGCGCCTGAGGCCGAGGGTGTCCCACTTCAGTCCGTGCCCGACCTTCTGAATACCCTCATCTTCGAGGAGGGCCCTTGCCGAAAGAACCAGGTCCATGCCGCTCTCCCCGTTCAGAGGAACCGGGATATACAGGGAATTTTCCCGCGCCGTAGCCAGGGCCAGGCCGAGGGGCCTGTTCTTCGTGAAGGGGCGGCCCTCTGATTCGACCCGGAGGAAGACGCGTTTCCCAACGGATTGAACAAAGCCGGCCACGTCTGCCGCCGTCTCTGCAATCCGGGGCAGGGGCCTTTCGGACGGAACGGGAATCTTCCTCAGGAGACTGGTCAGCTCAAACTCCCGGATCAGCTGGAGTACGCCGTCCCATCGTACAGAAGTTCGTTCAAAATCCTGCAGACTCCACGACAGCGGAATCGTTGAATCAAAAGAGGCCAGGCGGGAAGAGAGCCTGAGCATGTCTGCGTTCTCCCGGATGAGTTCCCGCAGTCCCGGCCGTTCGATCTGGTCGATGTGCTCCAGAACCCGATCCATGCTCCCAAACTGCTCAAGAAGCAGCCGCGCCATCTTCGGGCCGATGCCCGGCACCCCAGCAGGCCCTTCGGAGGCATCTCCAACCAGGGCCAGATAATCCGGAATCCGGGCCGGAGGGATTCCGAACCGGGCTATAATGTCACCGTGGTCTGCTCGTTTCCTTGTGAAGGGGTTTTCCACTGTAATTCCATCGGCAGGAAGCTGGTAGAACTCCGGGCCGCAGGCCATGACATTGGCCTGCACCTTCTCTGCGGCGGACATGCGGGCCAGCGTGGCGACGAGGTCGGAGGACCGATGTCCGGGTACCAGGATTGTGGGAATTGCAAGGGTTTCCAGGATTCGTGTCACGTGGGGAATCTGGCGGACCAGTGATTCGTCCGGGGTGGCGCCCCCTCGCCCCATCCGGGCGCTGGTCACTTCGTCGGACTCGGTGACGGCCACCAGGTAAAGGGGCGCCGCTTCTGTCTGAAGAGTGACCAGGATGCGAATGAAGCCGTAGATCGCGTTGACGGGAAAGTCTGAAGACGTGAACTGGGGGCGCATCGCACGGAAGGCCCGGGAAAAGACGGAAGGGGCGTCAAATATACCAAGCGTTGTCATCAACAGGGGTCTGAAAGAAAGGGTGAAGTCGGAAATATCGAATTATATCAGATATTTGCCGAAACCATAGCCCATCGTTCTCAGGAGAGACGAAAAATAGGAAAGGAGAGGAGAGGCGTGCCACCGAAAGAAAGAATATGCGTTCCGGCCGTCGGGCTCAGCTGCCCTCTTCCCGTCTACAAGATGAAGAAGGCACTGGACCAGGTTGGTTCCGGCGATACCGTTCTTCTAGAGACCGATGACCCTGCGGTCTGTAAGGAAATTCGGGGAATGGTTCGCCGCCTCAACTTTAAACTCCAGGAAGAAATCGCCAAGGACGGAGTGGTTCGTCTTTACGTGCAGAAGTCATAGTCCCGTCAGCACGCGGTCCGAGGGACCTGTGACCCGTTATCCTGGGGAGAAGGCTCTTTTGTCGCAAAAAAACCTTATATTTTCGATATAATGACCGAACGCTTTCCCACAGGCCGGGCTTCCGTGGACTTCTTCGTCAGGTTCACATCCACCCTGTCTTTCGCGGGATATTTTCCGTTTGCACCGGGTACCGCCGGAACCCTGGTGGCTGCGGCTCTTTTCTGGGTGCTCAGGGATTTGACCCCGCTGCATCATGCAGCCCTCGCTCTGGGGATTCTGGCCCTGGGGACGTGGGTTGCGGGGCGGGCAGAGGTTGTCTTCGGCGAGAAGGACAGCGGAAAGATTGTTATCGACGAGATGGCGGGGTTCTGGGTGACCATGCTGTTTCACCCGGCTTCCCTGGGATGGATCGTCTCGGGTTTCTGTCTATTTCGGCTGTTTGACGTGACGAAACCTTTTCCAGTGAATTATGCGGAGCAACGGTTCCGCGGCGGACTCGGCGTTATGCTGGACGATGTCGTAGCCGGAATCTACGCAAACGCGGCCCTTCACCTGTTGGGATGGTTCACCCGATGAGGCGGGAGGCTGGGGGATAGCGGCCTTGCAACGATGCTTTGTTGCCCTTCCGATGTCGGAAGAGGTTCTGGCGTCGGTTGGTGAGCTCCTTATGCGTCTGAAGGGGGCCGGGGCTGATGTGAGATGGGTCAAACCGGAGGCTCTGCACCTGACTCTCAAGTTTCTTGGAGAGATAGCGGCGGGCCGGGTGGACGTCGTGAAAAAGGTGCTTCGGGAGGTAGCGGCGGTTCATCCCAGGTTTACGATGAAGGTGGCTGGCGTGGGCGGGTTCCCCGCACTCAGAAACCCGCGGGTGGTATGGGCAGGGATATCGACGGGGATGGAACTGGGCCTGCTTCAGTCAGACGTGGAGGCCCGACTGGCGGCAGAGGGTTTTGAAAGGGAGGACAGGCCGTTCAGGGCGCATCTTACTCTGGGCCGGATACGGTCCAGGAAAAATATGGAGGGAGCCCTGAACATCCTGGAGGGGGCCAGCGATACCGTATTTGGAGCCGTTGAGGTGAACCAGATCCTCCTTATGGAAAGCCGGCTCAAACCCGGTGGAGCCGAGCATTCAGTTTTGCTTGCCGCTGAGCTTGAGGCCAGGGGCTAAGCCCGGTCGGCACAGGCGGATATTTTTCCAGAATAGAAACAAGAACGAAAGCCAGGGAGGGGCACTCTATGACCCAGAAGGAAAAGGATCGGAACGACAAGGAACGCGAGAAGGCGTTGAGTGCCGCTCTGCAGCAGATCGAAAGACAGTACGGCAAGGGTGTGATCATGCGGCTCGGCGAAGGGGCTGTCACGGAAACGCAGGTGATCCCCTCCGGTTCCGTGACCCTGGACTCTGCGCTGGGCGTGGGGGGGTATCCCCGGGGCAGGGTGGTCGAGATATACGGCCCTGAATCTTCCGGCAAGACCACCCTGGCGTTGAACGCGATCGCCATGGCCCAGAAAGGCGGAGGAATGGCCGCGTTCATCGATGCGGAGCACGCGCTGGATGTCGGATATGCGCGGAAGCTGGGAGTTCGGGTCGAGGAACTTCTTGTTTCCCAGCCTGATACGGGCGAACAGGCCCTGGAGATCACGGAATCCCTTGTAAGAAGCAACGCCCTGGACATCATTGTGATCGACTCCGTAGCCGCCCTGGTCCCGCGTGCGGAAATCGAAGGGGAAATGGGCGATTCCCTGCCCGGGCTCCAAGCCCGCCTCATGAGTCAGGCTCTCAGAAAACTGACCGCGGCCATATCGCGGAGCAAGACGACGATCATCTTCATCAACCAGATTCGTATGAAGATCGGGGTCATGTTTGGCAATCCTGAGACGACCACGGGCGGGAACGCCCTAAAATTTTACAGCTCCATCCGGCTGGATATCCGGCGAATCGAGACGTTGAAGACCGGTCAGGAACAGGTGGGCAGCCGGGTCCGTGTGAAGGTCGTGAAGAACAAGGTTGCCCCCCCCTTCAAGCAGGCTGAGTTCGAGATCTTCTTTAATGAAGGGATATCCAGGACCGGGGAACTGGTAGACCTGGGCGTGACGCACGGCCTAGTGGAAAAATCGGGCTCCTGGTACTCCCTGGGGGCGACGCGGATTGGTCAGGGCCGGGAGGCTGCGAAGACTTACCTTATGGAACATCCGGAAGACGCCGATAAACTTGAGAAGGAGATCAGGAAGGCGACGGGGCTCCGCCCGGTCTGACCGTAAGGATTTTATGGAGGCATACGGAAACAGACCCCGGGGCGAAACCGCCCAGTCTTATGGAAAAATTACTTCGCTCAAGGAAGAGGCATTTGCACTCAGGGGGTCATCATGGCAATGGACATAAATGAACTGCTCAAGCAGTCGGTGGAAATGGGGGCGTCCGATATTCACATCAAGGTGGGGAACCCGCCGGTCCTTCGCATTCACGGAGAATTGACCCCCTTCCCCGAGGCGACACGCATGACGGCTGAGGATGCAATGAATATTGCGCTCAAGGTGATGTCTCCATCCCAGCGAGAGGCTTTCAAGAAACGGAATGACTTTGACCTGGGTTACGGCGTGCCCGGACTTGGCCGGTTCCGGGTGAACGTGTTCATCCAGAGGGGCACGATCGGTCTTGTGTTCCGGATCATCCCGGTGAAGATCAACACGATAGATGAACTTCTTCTGCCCCAGTCCCTGAAGAAGCTTGCTCTCGAGCCCCGGGGCCTGGTTCTGGTCACGGGGACCACCGGCAGCGGCAAGTCCACTACGCTTTCGGCCATGATCGAACACATCAATTCGCACCAGACCTGCCATATCATGACCGTGGAAGATCCCATCGAGTACCTTCACCGTGACAAGCGGAGCATCATCAACCAGCGTGAGGTGGGAAGCGATACCGAGTCTTTCGGAAAGGCTCTGAGAGCCGCTCTCCGACAGGACCCGGATGTGATTCTGGTCGGCGAAATGCGGGATTTCGAGACGATCCAGACCGCCCTGATCGCGGCCGAAACCGGACACCTGGTACTCTCCACCCTGCATACCGTGGACGCGACGGAGACCATCAATCGTATTATCTCGGTGTTTCCTCCCTACCAGCACAAGCAGGTGAGGATCCAGCTCGCCGCCGTGGTCAAAGGTGTTGTGTCCCAGCGCCTCGTTCCCCGGATGGACGGGCATGGCCGGGTTCCGGCAGTGGAGGTCATGCTTTCAACCGCGACCATTCGTGAGTGCATCACGGATGCGGACAAGACAAGACTCATCACGGACGTCATCAGCCAGGGGGCCGTACAGTACGGGATGCAGACCTTTGACCAGTCGCTGAACAAACTGTTCAGGGATGGTTTGATCAGCTACGAAGACGCTCTCCGCCGGGCCACCAACCCCGATGATTTCGCCCTTAGGGTCAAGGGCATTCAGTCCACAGGCGATGTGGCTCAGGGCGGGAGTGATACCGAAAAGTTCTTCGACAAATTCGGAACGTGAACGCCGGACAGGTGTTCAGGTTCCGGGGGGCAAGAGGGGTCTTTCCCGCGCTGAAGGAATGCGGGGCAGAGCCTGAAGATTTATATCCATTCGATTGACGACGAGAGGTACCGCCATGACACGTTCAGGACGCATGATCTGTCTCTTTTTCCTTCTCTCCGGTTTGACCTTGATCGCGGGGCCCGGTTGTGCCCCTCCCAAGCCGCGCCTCCGGTTCACTTACATGGAAATCGAGGCCTACCCGACGAACGTTCAGGAAGCCATAAGAAACCAGGAAGTGCTCATCGGCATGACGCCCATGCAGGTTCGGTATGCCCTTGGTCCGCCGGAATCAGCCCGCACTTTTTCTCCGAGGCAGAACGAGATCGCAGAGGAATGGACCTATCGGTCCGTGATGAAGATGAAGAAGGTCTATTTGGTCTTCGAAGAGGGCAAGGTGAGCAAGATTTCCACGGAACAACTGCGTCTTCCGACGATCCGGGTTGAAAAGGTAGAGTAGAAGGTCATGAAATCCGCAGAGGTTCGCAAACATTTTATTGATTTCTTTGTCGAACGACAGCACGAGCACGTAAAGAGTTCGGGGCTGATTCCGCAGCACGATCCCACCCTTCTGTTCACTAATGCGGGCATGGTGCAGTTTAAATCCCTTTTTCTGGGTGAGGAACAGAGGCCGTATTCCCGGGCCGTCACGAGCCAGAAATGCGTTCGAGCGGGCGGAAAGCACAACGACCTGGAGAACGTAGGCTATACGGCCCGGCATCACACCTTCTTCGAGATGCTCGGCAACTTCTCCTTCGGGGACTATTTCAAGCGGGATGCGATTCGGTGGGGCTGGGAATTCCTGACCGGGGTCATGAAACTCCCCAAGGACAAACTCTGGGTCACCGTTTTTCTGGACGACGATGAGGCCGCGGCCTTATGGAAGGAGGAGGCCGGGGTTCCGGCCGACCGAATTGTCCGGCTTGGCGAGAAGGACAATTTCTGGTCCATGGGAGACACGGGGCCCTGCGGGCCCTGTTCGGAGATCCTGATCGATCAGGGGCCGGAGCTCAGTTGCGGCCGGCCGGACTGTGCCGTGGGGTGCGATTGTGACCGGTACCTGGAGCTCTGGAATCTTGTGTTCATGCAGTTCAACCGGGATGCCTCCGGAACCATGACCCCGCTTCCCAAACCGAGCATCGATACCGGAATGGGGCTCGAACGCCTTTCGGCGGTCAAGCAGGGACAGCACAACAACTTTCATTCCGATCTCTTCATGCCCATCATTCACGCTGTGGCGGAACTCGCGGGAACGCAGTATGGAAAAAAAGCGGGTCATGACGTATCCATGCGGGTCATTGCCGACCATATCCGATCGTCGACGTTTCTTCTCGCCGACGGCCTGCTTCCGTCCAACGAGGGGCGCGGATACGTGATGCGCCGGATCATTCGAAGGGCGGCCAGGCACGGAAAGATGCTGGGGCTCGAGGAGCCTTTCCTGCACCGTCTGGTAGACGCGGTGAACGACGTCATGGGGGCCACGTATCCGGAACTGGGTAACGAACCCGCCCGGACGCGGCGTGTGCTCCGTCTGGAGGAGGAGCGTTTTTCCAACACGTTGAAGCACGGGATGTCCATTCTGGACGGTCTTGTTGCCGAGGCCAAGGCCTCCGGCGCCGCCACGATCCCGGGCAAGCATCTTTTTCGGCTTTACGATACCTATGGTTTTCCCCTGGACCTGGCCGGCGATATCGCAAGGGACGCAGGCCTGGGTGTGGACCAGGAGGGGTTTGACCGGGAAATGAACGAACAGAAGGCCCGGGCCCGGGCCTCCTGGGTCGGTGTCGAGGAGGCCATTGCCCCGGTTTACCGGGAGCTGGCAAAAGTGCTTCCGGTATCGGAGTTCCGCGGCTACGACGTGCTCGATACAGAAGCTACCGTCATGGCCCTTGTTGTGGACGGACAGGCGGTGGACCAGATCTCCGAAGGAGAGGCGGGCGAGATGTTCGTGGACCGGACTCCCTGCTACGCCGAGTCCGGCGGACAGGTTGGAGACAGGGGGCAGGTGCGCTCCGACTCTGTGGCCGCGGACATTCTGGATACCCAGAGGCCCGTATCCAACCTGATCGCGCACAAGGTGAAGGTTACGCGGGGTGTGCTGAAGAAAGAGATGCCGGTTACGGTTTCCGTGGGCAGGCAGGGCCGGGTCGCGACCATGCGCAACCACACGGCCACGCACCTTCTTCAAAGTGCGCTCCGGGAGGTCCTGGGAGAGCATGTGAAACAGGCGGGTTCTCTGGTGGCGCCGGACCGACTCCGTTTCGACTTCACGCATTTTTCCGGCATGACGCCTGCTGAAATCCGGAAGATTGAGGACTGGGTCAATGGCCGCATTCTCGAAAACCACGCGGTCCGTAAGAGGGAGATGCCCATTGACGAAGCCATCGCCGAAGGGGCCACGGCGCTCTTTGGCGAGAAGTACGGCGATACCGTTCGGGTGGTGGCTGCGGGCAACGTGTCCAAGGAACTCTGCGGAGGAACCCACGTGGACGCGACCGGAGAGATCGGGCCATTCAAGGTGATCTCTGATTCCAGCGTGGCGGCAGGTGTCCGCAGGATCGAAGCCCTGACCGGCACCAATACGCTCGACTACTTCCGGAAGGAAGACGAGGAGATCGGCTCCATCGCCGAACTGCTAAAAGCCAAAGAAAACCTCAAGGAACGCCTGGAGAAGATTCTTCAGGACTCCAGGGCAAGGGAGAAAGAGCTGGAAGCCTTCAAGACTCGGGCATCAACCTCCAAGGCAGGCGATCTCATGAACGGACTCAGGGACATCGGGGGGGTGAGGGTTCTCGCGGGCTCTGTGGAGGGGGTCGAACCCAAAGATTTAAGAACCCTGGCGGATTCACTCCGGGATAAGATGGGCAGTGGCGCGCTTCTCGTGGCCTCGGTCAACGGTGACCAGGCGGCCGTGGTCTGCGTGGTCACCAAAGATCTTGCCGGAAAGACCCTTCACGCAGGGAATCTGCTTCGTGATGTGGCGGCGCGCGTCGGGGCCAAGGGAGGGGGCCGACCGGACATGGCCCAGGGAGGACTCAAGGAATCATCCCGGGTGCCCGAGCTTGTGAGTGGTTTTTACGAAGTGGTGGAGACGGTGATCAAGGGTTCCTGAAAACACAGCAGAGGATAAGACCATGGGCATCAAAGAACAGGTTATGGAACAACTGAAGGAGGCCATGAAGAGCCGGGATACCCTACGGACCAATGCGCTCCGACAGATCAAGTCCGAGATCATGAAGCTGGAAACCAGCGGGAAGCCCTTTACCGAGAAAGACGTACGATCGGCCGTCAAGCGTCTGGTGAATCAGCACAACGAAAGCATCGAGGCGTTCAGAAAAGCTGGCCGGACGGAAAGGGTCCAGGAGGAAGAGGGCGAGCTCAAGGTGATCGAAAAGTTTCTCCCTGCTCCCGTTTCTCCGGAAGAACTCGAACGGATCGTGAAGGAAGCCATCGCCGGGGTCGGGGCTGCGTCTCCCAAGGACATGGGGCGTGTCATGAAACATCTCACCAGCGGCGACCTCGAGGCCGACGGCAAAACCCTGAGCGAGCTGGTGAAGAAGCTGTTGTCCTGATTCAAGTGGGGCCCGATTTATACTTGGTTTGAGAATGAAAGAACCTACCCCCAAGGGTAGGTTCTTTCATTTGTCCCTTACACGATCGCTGCGTCTCCTGTGTCCCCGGTCCGGATGCGGACCGCATCCCCGACCGGCAGAACGAAGATCTTTCCGTCCCCGTGGCGGCCGCTTCGGTTCTGATCCATGATGGCCTGAACCACCTTTTCCACCGGGACGTCCGAAACCACGATATCGAGCAGGTTCTTGGGCATCCATATCACGGGCTTTGTGAGCGTGGAGTCGCCGGCCATGGACGAGGGGGTGGGCGAAGTGTAGATCTTCGATACGTACTCAATTGTATCGGGCACGTAGGGATCGATACTCCCCATGATCGCCCCACGCTGCTTACCCCTCCCGTTCACACTGTGGACCGTTACGGAATCCACCCCGATTTCAGACAGGGCGTGGATGGTTTCCTTGACCCGGTGCCTTCGGATAATGGCCATGACCTCTTTCATAGCACGGCCTCCCCGGTCCGGACCGTATAGGCCTCCTCCACTTCGGATACAAACACCTTGCCGTCCCCGATAAAGCCGGTCTTGGCCGTGTCCGAGATCAGGGACATTACCTTGTCCACCTGTTCGTCCTCGACCACGAGCAGGAGTAAAACCTTGGGCAACATGTCGTATTTCACCGGCCCGACCTGGAGGCCTTTCTGTTTTCCTCGTCCGAATACGTGGGCCTTGGTCACCGAGGGGAATCCCGCGCCCTCCAGCGCGAGGACTACATCGTTTTCCTTTTCAGGACGAAGTATCGCTCGAATCATTTTCATGGCAGTCAAATCTCCTCTGCTTCATCGATAGGGGATCATGGATATTCCCAGGAACATCCTTATACGAGTTTCTTGAGCCAGGGAGGAGGGGTTCCGTTGATCGTGTCGGTCAGTTTCTTCACCTGTTCCGCAATGACGGCTCCGTCCTGCACCTTGACGGGCATAACGCCTCGGCGGGACAAACGCGCGGCCGAGGGACCGCCGATGCTCGTGATATAAATCACCGGGCAGTCCGCGAGACGCTGCACCTTGTCATCAACGGCGCGATCGTGCGCCGCGCCCTGGCCCCGTGTCTGCTCCACGGTTTCGTCCCGCTCTCCATCGGAAAAGATGCGGGTTTCCAGTTTCTGATTTCCGCCCGGCGTCACCTCGTAGATTTCGAACATGGCCGCGCGCCCGAAATGTTCGTTCACATGAATTCCGTCCGTTGTTGCAAATGCCACTTTCATTGCCGTCCTCCAGACATGAGATTTCCTAAGCGGTTGATGAGGTTCAACGTTCCCTGGTAACCCACGTGAACACGGTGGTTATAGCCGAGGGTTTCAAATACGGGGAAACCCCAGAGTGCGTGCCGCATGCCGAGGCCCTGGGCCGTCATCTCCCCGTGGGACCCTGTTACCAGGAGGTCCGCCCTCGTGTCGATGGCTTCGTAATCCCCGACCACGACCCTTGCAGCGCTAATCTTTTCCGCGTGTGGACCCGGCCACGGGATCACGGACAGGAGATTCCGGATGGCCATGTCCTCGAGCACCGGAGACAGGGCCAGCGCGGCATCGGATTCAAGCGCCATGACCGCGGTTCTGCCGGCCAGTACCGCGGCCGCATCCCGCATGCCATCGATTAATCGCCTTCTTTGCCGTTCGAGCCGGCCGGGAACGGGTCGGCCGCTGGTTTCGGACAGGGTGGAGAGAAACTCATCCATGACTTTCAGCCCCATGAGTCCGTCCCATACCCGGTAAGGGACGCCCGCGTGTTCCCTGATAATTCGAGCCGCAGATTCCAGACTGCGGCCTATCGCAATGGTCAGGCACGCGTTCCCAAGACCCCGTATCTGCCCTATGGTTGTTCCGCCGCTGGCCCGTGCCGAAAACCCTTCCCGGCTTCCGTCCAGGCACGAAAGGTCCGGAAGCACGACGGGTATCAGGCCGAACGCACGAACGGTCTCCGCGATTTCTTCTACATCCGTCGGGGTATGGTGATGACCTGCCAGCAGGTTGATTTGGGCCGTTCGACGTTCCGCCGGTTCTGCGAACCGGCACAGACCCTCCACCACGGCCCGATATCCCTCCTGCAGGCTTCCCCGATAATCCGGAAGGGGCACCCGCAAACGAACCGGTGAGCCCGGTTCCGGCACCGAGGTATCGGCAAGCGCTTCGCCGCTCACCTCACTGAGCGAGGTGGTAATGATCCCCGTGATGTCGGGTTTCTGTCTTTCCTCCACGTCCCGCAGCACCGCACCGAGCTTGTCTGCCGCGCCCATGACTACGTCCTCGGAAAAGAGCTTCGTGCTGAACATGGAGATGGGCTCCATGAAGTGTTTCGTAAGGAGCACCTTGCCCAGAAAGTTGCATCCCTGCGCACCGTGAAGAACCGTGACCGCACGATCGATTCCCTGGAACGCGAGTGCGCCGCCGATCGCGGGTGAATGGCGGAGCGGGTTGATCGATACTTCCTTCCGGGCGGGCCGGTCTATATATTCCGGAGCCCGGGCGGTTCGTGAATGTTTGCTGTAAAACGCAAGGCTGGAGCTGATATCGGAAGCCAGATTCAAAAAACCGTCATACCCTGCGTAGGCATGGTGCCGCTCCTGGTTCACGTCCACAAAGGCATAGCCTTCCTTGGCCGCAAGGTAACGGTTCCGGCCCCCGGCCACGAGAAGGGTTGCACCGCAGCCCGCCATGAGGCTCCGGATCTTTGCCGGCGTCATGCTCTCCACCAGCGGCACCTCGGGTCCGACGAGGTCGCGCATCTTTTCCTCGTCTTCGACCGTGCTTTTTTTCGTGCCCACGGCCACGACCTCAATGCCGAGATCGAACAGCGCGGAGATCATGGCCCAGCTCTTCACTCCCCCGCTGTAAAGTACGGCCTTTTGCCCCTTGAGGTGCGCATAGGGTCTCAGTTCCTCCCGGAGTATCTCTTCGCGGGTGGCCAGCACGTGCTCGATCCGGTCTGGAAGCCACGGGCTTTCAGCGGCAAGGGCCTCCCCGATGGCCGTAACCGCCTTTCGGATCTGTGTGGGTCCGAAGAACGAGGCCTCGATGTACGGAATTCCGTAGTGGATTTCCATCTCGCGGGCCACGTTGATAAGCGCGCGGCTGCAGACCATGACGTTCAACCGTGCCCGGTGCGCGTGCGTGATCTCCATATATCGGGAGTTTCCTGTCATCCGTGAGAGTAGTCTTATGCCGCATTGTTCGAGGACCGGTTCGACGTACTGAAGGTCGCCGGCGATGTTGTACTCGCCGACCAGGTTGATATCCGTGCCGGAAAGCCGTTCCGGCTCGCCCGTACCGATTACGTGGTTCAGGAGGGCCTCCCCAGCAATCCGGTTTCCGAGATTCTTGGGCCCCACGAACCCAGGACTGTTCACTGGGATAACCGGGATGTCCAGCTGCTCGGCCGCCCGGCGGCAGACGCCTTCGACGTCCTCGCCGATCAGGCCGCTCACGCAGGTGGCGTAGACGAATATGGCACGCGGGTTTGCATCCTGACGAACACGAAGGATCGCATTCATCAGCTTTTCGCCAGCGCCGTGGATGATGTCCAGTTCGGTCAAATCCGTGGTATAGGCCCGGCGATGCAGGTCGCCCTTGTCCGAAATCGTGCCCCTCGAGTCCCATGAATTTCCGAGACAGGCGATCGGGCCATGCACGAGATGCGCCGCATCGGCAATACACTGGAGCACGATCATGGCACCGTCAAAGGCGCAGGATTCCCCGCCCCGGCTACGGCATACGCCGTCGCCGGTACGGGTTGCACATGCATGTTTCATCAGGTCGTCGGTTTTCATGGGCGCCGTTCTGCTTTCGTGTGTTTCACGGACAGCGTGGTTCGTCGGGTTTGTGAATGCAACGTCATTTCACTGCCGGCGATTCGCCGCGATCCGTTAAAGCATTTTTACTCTTGCGAATCCTTCACCTTCCGTTCAGTGGGCGACGAATACGCGCATTCGGTGTTGCCCACAAGCTCGTCCGCCCACGCCATCCGTCCCTGTTGTTGCGATCGGAGAAATAGTCATTCCGTTGCCGCATCATCTCAAGAGCTCGAAGTGTGCGTCATCGCTGGTCCTGTCCTTCTCCTCAATGAACGCGTTGGCGATCCACGTAATGAGATTGACGGCCCCGCGATAACCCAGAGTGGCGTACCTGTGCAGGTTCACCCGGTCCACGATCGGGAACCCGATCCTCACGTGCGGAATGCCCGCATCCCGCGCCGCGTACTTGCCATGAGAGTTCCCTATGATCATGTCTACGGGGTCGGTCATAAGCAGTGAACGCATGTGCCAGAGGTCGTGACCGGGATACACCGTGGCCGAGGCTCCATAGGGTGAGGAGGAGAGCAGGGCCTCCATTTCCTTCTTCCATTTCTTCGTACCGTTGGTTGAGACGATATGCACGGGCTCGCCACCCATCTCCAGGAGAAAGGCCGTCAGGCCGAGCATGAGATCCGGGTCGCCGAAAAGCGCGAACCGTTTCCCGTGGAAATACGGGTGGGCGTCCGTGGCCGCATCCACGGCCTTCCCGCGTTCCGATGTGATTTCTGCAGGGATGGGTTTCCCCGTCAGTTCGGAAACCCGGGTGAGAAAGGCATCAAATCCGCCGACCCCGAGGGGATAGTTGAAGGCCGCCACCTGCTGTTCGTACTTGCCCTTGAAGTCGGCCAGGGTTTTCGGCGTGGCATAGGCCTGCATCGATACCGTGGCCGCGGCGTTCACGCAATCCGCGGTTTCAGCGAGGGTGGTCTTTCCAAGATACGGATGGTATTCTCCCGTGAGCGGCGAATCAAAGGTTTCCGAGTTGTCCGCAAGCACGGTCACGTCCACCCCCATCATTTCCAGATAGCGCCTGAGCTCGCGGATGTTCTCCACGTGGGCATCAAAGCCCGGAATAAGGTTCACCTTGTCCGTCTTCTTCGACGCGTCAAAGTGTTCCTCCCCCAGCGTGGTGATGATCCCTTGAAGCATGAGGTCGTATCCCGTGAGGTGGGACCCCACGAAACTCGGCGTATGGGCGGGTGCCACGGGGAAGTCTTTGGGAATTGCGCCCTCGTCCTTTGCGTTTGAGATAAACGCCTTCAGGTCATCGCCGATGACTTCGGACATGCACGACGTGCACATGGCGATCAAGGCCGGTTTGTACAGGCTGTACGCGTTCTTCAGGCCTTCGATCATGTTGGCCCGACCGCCGAAGACCGCGGCATCCTCGGTCATGGAGTCGGACACGGCCGGGAACGGTTCCCGGTAATGACGGGAAAGATTGTTCCGGAAATAGGCCGTGCACCCCTGCGAACCGTGTTCATACGGGAGCGTGTTCTCGAACCCGCTTGCGCAGAAGAACGCGCCAAGCGGCTGGCAGGCTTTCGTGGGATTGATGACCAGCGCCTTTCGGGCGAAGTTCAGCTCCCGGTACTCCTCTGTATTGATCCATTCCTCTGTTTTCATGACGGTCTCCTTCATGCTTTCTCCCACGGCGCCTTCACGAGCTTCCATGTGGGCGAGTTCACGGCCATGTCCATGTCGCGGGCAAATATGGGGAACCCGTCATAGCCGTGATAGGGTCCTGAGTAATCCCAGGAGTGCATCTGCCGGAACGGGATGCCCATCTTCTGGAACACGTACTTCTCCTTGATGCCTGATCCCACAAGGTCCGGCTTCAGGTATTTGACCAGCTCGTCCATCTCGTACTGGGTCACGTCGTCGTAGATCACCGTTCCGTCCTTTACGTGGTTCATGGTGCGCTGGTAGTCGTCTGCATGCCCAAACTCGTATCCCGTGCCGATCACTTCCATGCCGAGATCCTCGTAGGCACCGATAATGTGCCGTGGCCGGAGTCCCCCGACGTACAACATCACCTTCTTGCCCTCGAGCCTTGGCCGGTATTTCTCGATCACGCTGTCCATGGAGGCGCGGTACTTTTCGATGACCGCCTCGCCCTTCTTCCTGATGGAATCGTCGAAACGGGCCGCGATCGCCCTGATGGACGCCTCGATTTTCGTGGGACCGAAGAAGTTGTACTCCATCCACGGAATGCCGTAGGCCTCTTCCATGTGCCGCGCGATGTAGTTCATGGAGCGGTAGCAGTGGATCAGGTTGAGCTTCGACTTGTGTGTGACCTTCATGGTCTCGATCTCGCCGTCGCCCGACCAGAGCGCAATCACCCGGAGACCCATCTCCTCCAGAATCTTCACGCTGGCCCATGCATCCCCTCCGATGTTGTAGTCTCCGATCACGGCCACGTCGTACGGCGTGGACTCCGCGAGTTCTCCCTTACCGAGAACATAGTCGCGTACCGTGTCATTGGCGATATGGTGCCCGAGGGACTGGCTCACGCCCCGGAAACCCTCACATCGCACCGGGATCACAGGCACCTTCAGCTCCTCGGTCATGGTCCGTGCACTGGCCTCGATATCGTCACCGATCAGGCCAATCGGACATTCCGACTGGATCGTGATCCCCTTGGCTTCCGGAAAGAGTTGTCGGATCTCCCGGCCGATCTGCTCCAGTTTCTGCGCGCCGCCGTACACGATATCCCGTTCCTGGAAATCAGAGGTGAACTGGAACGGCACAAAGTTATCCACGCCGGGTTTGCCCTGTGCGAGGTTGCGGCGGGTGCTCCACGAGTAATACCCGCACCCAACGGGCCCGTGGCTCAGATGCACGCAATCGCGCACCGGCCCCCAGACCACCCCTTTGGACCCGGCATAGGCACATCCGCGGGCCGTCATTACGCCCGGGATGGACTTCACGTTCGATTTGATCGGGCAACTGCTCTTGCACGCCTCATCACCCGATTCGCACGAAGGCGTTTCCTTCACAATGATGTGACGGGCCCGCTTCTTGGCCGTCTTTTCCGGGTAGACCTTGAGCAGGGACGCGACCGTCGCCTTTCTTTCCTCGATGGTGTTCTTCATGGTCTCTTCTCCTTCCGTACTGAGGGCCTTACGCGGCCACTTCCTCGGCCTCCAGGAATCCGTAGGTGATCAAGAGTTCCTCCAGCTCATCCATGGTGAGCGGCGTCGGGATCACGTGATTCTTGTTCTCCGAGATCTTTCGCGCGAGTTCGCGGTATTCGTCCGCCTGCGTCGCACCGGATTCGTACTCGATCACGGTCATGCGCTTCAGCTCCGCGCGCTGGACCACGTTGTCCCGGGGAACGAAGTGAATCAACTGGGTGCCCAGCCGTTCGGCCAGGTTCGAGATCAGGTCGTATTCGCGATCCACTTTCCGGGAGTTACAAATCAACCCACCGAGCCGGATACCGCCGCTGATCGCATACTTCACGATGCCCTTGCAGATGTTGTTGGCCGCATACATGGCCATCATCTCGCCGGAGGTCACGATGTAAATCTCCTGGGCCTTCTTCTCCCGCATGGGCATGGCAAACCCGCCGCAGACCACATCACCAAGCACGTCATAGAACACGAAGTCCAGGTCGTCGGTGTAGGCCCCGTTCTCCTCCAGGAAGTTGATCGCCGTGATTACGCCGCGACCGGCACAGCCCACACCGGGTTCCGGTCCGCCGGACTCCACGCATCGCACCCCCCTGAACCCGGTCATCATGACTTCCTCGAGTTCCAAGTCCTCCACGCTTCCCCGCTCCCGCGCAAGGTCCATCACCGTCGTCTGCGCCTTGGCATGCAGCATCAGTCGAGTCGAGTCGGCCTTGGGATCGCATCCCACGATCATCACTTTTCGGCCCGCCTCGGCCAGACCCGCCACCAGATTCTGGGTCGTTGTAGACTTGCCGATGCCTCCCTTGCCGTAAATTGCAATCTGTCTCATATCCATCACCTCTTCACATGAATGGTCGCGGACTGATGTCCGGGATTTCACAAGCAACAGGGTGCCTTCAGCAATCGCTGTGCCAACTCTGAGAGGCACAAATTTCCTTGCTCGCCTATAAACAATGTAGAAACCTGTAAACCGGAATCCCTGATTCGTTGGAGCTGACAATTTTGTAAGCGACATAAGTGAACACGGCGTGTCGCTTTTTGTAGGACGCGAGTGTAATTATCGTCCCGGGATACGGTGGCGGGCTGAACAGAGCCTAATGACCCGCGATCCGGTTAGAGTCCGAATATCAGCGGTTCTCAGGCCATATACGAATAGCCGGGCGTATGTTTCAGGTGCGTAGAAGGCCCTGCATCTCTATCTGGCACGGTTCTCGCTTTGCAGGTTTCACGTTGAATCCATTCAGGTTCATCCCCGCCCCGTGCGGTGGAAAAAAATGATTCATTTTTCTTGGGAGGACACATATGGGACACATGAGCTACACAAAGGGAGGTGCACCGTGGGAGCCCCGCTATCTTCTTGCCGTGGATATTGAGAAGTGCCTGGGATGTGGCCGGTGCTTCAAGGTATGCGGCCGGGACGTGATGACCTTGATCGAGAAACCCTTTGAGGGAGATGACGACTACGGCGACGATATGGGCAACAAGGTGATGTCCGTCACGAACGCCGACAACTGTATCGGGTGCGAAGCCTGTGCGCGGGCCTGCTCACGACGGTGCCACACGCACGAGGCGGCCTGACCGGAAAGCGGAGGAAAAGGTCATGGAGAAACGGAGTCTTCCTTTCCGCCTTGCAATGATTGCGATTCTTCTTGCTGCGCCTTCGGTATCGTTCGCAGCCGAGATTACCGTCTCGGCGGCCATGAGTCTGAAGAGCGCGTTCGAGGAGGTCGGCAGACATTTTGAGGAAACGCATCCTGGAACCCGGATCCTCTTCAACTTCGGGCCGTCCGGGGGGCTGGCGCGCCAGGTCGAAGGAGGTGCGCCCGTGGATGTGTTTGCCTCCGCTTCACAAAAGTACATGAACGACCTGGAGACTGGCAATCTCCTTCTTGAAGGCACCCGGCAGGATTTTGCCCGAAACTCCGTGGTGCTTGTTGTACCAGACCCTGCGGCGAACCCGGTGGGCTCCTTTGCAGGACTCGCGGAACCGTCCGTGGAGCGGATCGCTATCGCGAACCCGGCAACCGCGCCCGCGGGGCGGTATGCCATGGAGGTGTTCCGTTACTACGGCATCACGGAGGCTGTCAGTCCGAGGCTCGTGCTGGGCGAAAACGTGCGGCAGGTCATGGCCTATGTCACACAAGGCGAGGTGGATGCGGCAGTCCTCTATCGAACGGATGTCCTTGCCGTGAACGAAGGTGTCCGGTTGATCGCCACGGCACCGTCCGACGCCCACGCGCCGGTGAGTTATCCCGTCGCCGTGATCCGCGCCACTGACCATCCGGATTCCGCAAGGAGCTTCCTCGATTATCTTCTTTCCAGGGACGGCCGGGCCATTCTCGGAAGATATGGCTTCATGGAACCCGGATCACGTTCGGGAGCGTCCTGAACAGGGATACATTGTGGAAACCTCTACCCTGTTTTCGCTCCGGCTGTCCCTGCAGGTGGCCCTGCTCTCCACGGCAATGGTCATCGTGGCAGGTGTGGGCATGGCCTACCTCCTGGCGCGACGGCCCTTTCCGGGCCGGGATGCGCTGGATATCCTGCTGACCCTTCCCCTCGTCCTGCCGCCCACGGTTGTGGGCTATTACCTCATCATGATCTTCGGGCGGAACGGGTGGATCGGGAAGCCCCTTTACGAGTGGACCGGCTTTTCGTTCATGTTCACGTGGTATGCGGCTGTTCTTGCGTCGTTCGTCGTATCCCTGCCCCTGATGCTGAAGACCGCGCGGGCGGCGTTCGAGGCGGTTGATTCCAGCCTGGTCAAGGCCTCGTACGTCCTTGGCCGCGGGGAGTTCGAAACGCTTTTTCGTGTCGTGCTGCCGTTAGCGAAGCGGGGCATCCTGGCGGGTGCGGTGCTCGCATTTGCCCGGGCCATGGGCGAATTCGGGGCCACGCTCATGCTGGCCGGCAACCTTCCCGGCCGGACAGACACCATGCCCCTTGCCATCTATGCGTTTACGAGTAACGGAGACTGGACCACCGCCCATTTCATGGTGATGATTCTTACGGGCATATCCGGTCTGCTTCTGCTCTTGGCTAACCGCCAGTCCCGGAGTTTTGCATGACGGGCCTCAACTGCTGCCTCGAAAAGCAGATCAAGGGTTTCTCGCTGGACGTATCGATCCGATCTCCGGCCGGTATAACCGTGCTCTTTGGACCGTCCGGTTCCGGCAAGTCCATGACGCTTCAACTCCTCGCAGGCCTGCTCGCGCCCGACCGGGGCCGGGTTGTCCTGGACGGGGAGATCCTGTATGACAGTGAGGAGCGCGTCACGGTGCCTCCGCAGAAACGGTCTTTCGGTTACGTCTTTCAGGATGCCGCGCTCTTTCCGCATATGACGGTCATGAAGAACGTGCTGTATGGGTGGCCACGCTCCGGGGGCAGGGAGGGAATCGGCCGGGCCCGTGAAATGCTGGAACGGTTTCACATCAGGGGGATGGAAGACCGGTACCCCTGCCAAATATCGGGGGGCCAGAAACAGCGGGTGGCCCTCGCGCGGGCGCTCATGCGCAGACCCCGAGCCCTTCTGCTGGATGAACCGTTCTCCGCACTGGACATTCCGCTCCGGGCCGAGCTCAGAGGCTTTCTTTCCGGACTGCTTGAGGAGCTCCGCATCCCCGTAATCCTCGTGACTCACGACCCGGCCGACGTCTCCGCCCTGGCCGACCGCGTTCTGTTCTACAAATCCGGGAAGATTGTGACGGTTGAAAACAGGGAGGACGCCATCCGTACGACAGGAAGGAGGTTTGAGCAGGATATGGATTTTCGTGAGAGGGAAGCGCTGTTCACTTACTGACCTTTCATCTGTCATTCCTGCCAATGCCGGAACCCCGAACATCCAATACTTTCGATTAGCCGGCAAATCCCTATTAGAATTCCTCTCAGGATATTGATATTCTGTTGTGTTTCTGTGTTTTGGCGAACCTGAATGCATAGCGGACGGAGAAGTGAATTCTGCATTTTCGGAAGTGAGTGCCGGGGTAATGGATGCCTTGCGAATTTGACGGAAAACAATACAGACATGCATCTGCGCACCAGACAAGCTGGGGGGAGCAGATGCTGGAACTTCTTCCGCTCAAAGGCGACGAACGTGTTCTCGACATCGGCTGTGGCGACGGACGTGTAACTGAGAAGATCGCGTTGCGTGTTCCTGATGGCCAGGTATGGGGCATTGACGCATCAATAAGCATGATCGCCTCTGCCAAGACTCGCGAGTCGTCAAACCTGCACTTCCGGGTAATGTCAGCCCGCGAGCTGTCCTATGATGAGGAATTCGACGTCGTGTTCTCTCATGCCGCACTTCACTGGGTCAGCAACCATGAGAATCTCCTAAAGAGGATATATGACGCCCTGCGCACGGGCGGATACGCGAGGCTCAATTTTGCAGCAGAGGGGGCCAGTCCAGCCATGATTCAGGTGATCAGGGAAACGATGAGCCATCCTGCCTATTCAAGGTACTTTCCGGAGTTTGTCTGGCCCTGGTATATGCCAACCCTGACCGCCTACCGGGAAATGCTTGCGCGAAGCCCTTTTGAGGACGTGGAAGTTTCAATCGAGCATAAGGAAAGGCTTTTTCCTTCAACCGATTCGATCATCAAGTGGATCGACCAGCCGTGTCTGGTGCCTTTTCTGGCAGTCGTAGGAGAAGATGACAAGCAGGAATTCAGGGCTGCGGTCATCAAAGAGGTGCTGGACCGTACCCGGCAGGAATCGGGAGGATTCCTGGAGCAATTCTACCGGCTCGATATCCGGGCGAGAAAAACAGGGTAGGCCAGGTCAGGCTTTCCGCTGTTTAACGATGAAGAAGACCGTCATCATGAAAACCGGGAACAGCATTCCTTCCCTCGTGGCAAGGCGCGGGGATTTTGAGGACTGGATTATCGCCGGGATCGAACGTGACCAACCGTTCTCCGGTTCGGTGATATCGGTTCACAGGAACGAGACGCCTCCGGACCATGACCGGATCAGCGGCATTATCGTGACCGGTTCACACGCCATGGTTACGGACGGCGCGGACTGGAGCGAGCGAACGGCCAAGTGGCTGGCCGAGGTGGTCCGGCGGGAGATCCCCGTTCTCGGGATCTGTTTCGGCCACCAGATCCTGGCATATGCGCTCGAAGGAAGGGTGGCTTCTTTACCGGGCGGTCCGGAGTTCGGAACGGTTTCGCTCACACTGACTGACGAAGCAATGGACGACCCCCTGTTTGGTAACCTGCCCCGGATGATTGAGGTGCAGTCGTCCCACTACCAGGCGGTTACGGATCTTCCGCCAGGATCGGTACGGCTGGCGTTTACGGCGAAGGACCCGAACAGTGCCTTTCGCTACGGCCGGTGTGCGTGGGGTGTCCAGTTTCACCCTGAATACGATGCGGAGATTGCGAATGCCTATGCGGCGGAATTAAACAGGCAGCTCAGGGAATCCGCCGGGAATGGGGCCACCATACGGCGCAACTGCAGGGAAACGGGTACCGGGCGGATAATCCTCGGCCGTTTCACGAAATTGATGGATAACGCGATGAAACCAACGTTCGAACGGGACGTCTGGTCGAATCCGCAACAACTTGCGAAGCGTTAAGCTTGATTAGAGTCAGGGCGAACAATATTTTCTCCCAATGGTGACAAACGAACGAGGCGGCCTGCACTGCTGATAATCTCTTGCTGGACGGCAGGGTCAAGTTTTCGTGTCCAGCTAGAGGGAATTTCTTCGGGCCCGTAAAATGCTCCGGCGATGAGGCCGGCAATGGAACCGGTTGTGTCTGCATCGCCTCCCTGGTTCACCACTCCGACGAGGCAATCTTCGAAGGACCGCGTGGTGAAGAAGAAGTGAAAGACCGTGCGCAGGGTATGGACCACGTAACCGCTGGCCTGGCCGTCGTAGGGATCGAACCGGAATTGTGGAAACGCCCGGAACAGTTCCCTGGCCTGTTCATACAAACGATTCTTTGAATGGCCGAGTATGGCAAGTTGAATCATTCGGCCTGCCGTTATGCAGGCCGCGTCTGACAGCGGGTTGTTGTGGGTCAGTCGGGCCTGCTCCACGACATGCTTCTGCAACAGTTCGTCATCCCCCAGTGTGAAGAGGGACACCGGCCCCACGCGCATGGCCGCACCGTTTCCGGCATCCCATTCACTTTCCGGTTGCTCGGTCCGCCCGAAGAGCATGTAGTCGCGGATTCCCCGTCGGCAGGTGGCCCCGATATCGAGGGGTTTGCTCCGCATCCATGAAACGAACTGCGTGGCGACCTGCAGGAGATCCCACCGGCCCGCCAGGAGGATCGCCCGGGCGATGCAGAGAGACATCTCGGTATCGTCCGTCACCTTTCCGGCTCGGAGTTTCAGCCAGCCGCCACCGATGACCTTTCGGTGTACGCCGTAACGCTCCCGGATTTCGGAAGGCGTCATGAACTCGGTCGTGGCCCCGAGCGCATCGCCGATGGCTCCTCCCAGCAGGCATGCCTCAGCGCGACGCAGAACGTCTTCCCTGATTCCGTCCATGCCCCAGTGATTACCCCTTATGCAGGATCACGTCGTACTCGCCCCCGATCACCAGGGCCTCCTGTTCGCCCAGCAGGAGCGATGTGGGCAGAATACCGGACAGATAGAAGATTTTGGAAAGCGGGACGTCCGCGGAAATGACCGTGGTGCCGAATTCCCAAGCCCGCTCGAAGTCCAGTGTGAAGGAACTCATGTTGTTCATCCAGAGCACCATATCCTCCGAACCTTTTTCAATAACCCGGTGTTCCTCGAAATCATACACGCCACGGTAGAGCGTGAGCGTCCAGGATGGCTGGAAACGCCGCGCGAGTTCGTACTGGACATACTCGTACAGGAGATCAAACTGAGAATCGATGGCGCAGGTCCGGGTGGAGCCCTGAGCCCGGTGAAGTTCGAAAATCGTGTACGCGGGGGTATCGGGCTCGATCCGCTCACGGTGATAGGTGGGAGAAAGGCCGAACCGGCTTTCCGCCCATCCCTTGATTACGGCACCCTCCACGGAGTTGGAGTCGAACATCCACCCCCTCAGGAACCGGAGGTAGCTGTTCTTCAGACTTCTCCGGCTGTTAGGCGAGCGCTGTGCTTTCCACTGATGAAGCTGAAAGGCGACGTTCATGTACCCGTGGAACACGTGTGCGCGTATCTTGCGGTCCGGCTCCTCATCGAGCATTTCGAAAAGGCGCTTGTGCGTATTTCGGACTCCCTGGATCTCGATGGTTTTGGGGTTCCGGTTGAAGTGCCTCGAGGCGATCAACCAGGGAGGCAGGTTTGTCCGGTTGATCGCATGGGTGAGCATGTTTCGGTACGGTCCCACGGGAAGAGGATGTCCCGGGCAATGGCCGCGTTCTGAGCAATGAAGATCAACTCCTCCTTCACGAGCGGGCGGCGGCTCTGACGGGTGGCCTCCTGCACAAGTTCCAGGACGTCACTGGCCTGAACCCTGTCGTCAAAACGCGTATCCAGCTGCTCGTATATGTGCAACAGCGTCTTCACCCCACTGTACGGGCCGACCCGGATCTCATCGGCATTCGCGCCTGGGTTCCTGCTTGGCGATTGAACGTCCGGCCGGCTTTCGAACGGCCTATAGGTTTCCGGACTCTTGAGGAGGGCGTCCGTGTGTATCCCCGATTCGTGAATCATATTCGCCTTTCCGGTAACCGGATAGCGATCCGGTACCGGGATACCGGTTTCCAGGGAGACATACCCGGAAAGCCAGGCCGCCATGTTCAGATCTACCGCTTGCGACGCGCGAGGGAGGCCCTCCGGCACGCCGCAGGCATAACGCATCGCCATATTAAGACTCAGGAGGTCGCAGTTGCCTGCCCGTTCGCCCAGTCCGTTGACCGTAACATCGGCGTACATGTTCACGCCTGCATCGTGCCCGCCCATCATTCCTGCGAGAGATACGGCAACCGCCATGCCGAGGTCGTTATGGCTGTGGATCACAAACGGCAGACCTGTAACCCCGACCAGTTCGGCAATGCGCTCCCGGATGCGGAAGGGCGTTTCAAGTCCCACCGTGTCCGCATAACGAAACCGATGAGCGCCGGCTTCCAAGAGTTCCCGACAGAATTCGCGGAGCCTTGGCAGTGGGGTTCGGGAGGCATCCTCGAGTCCCACCGTCAGATTCTCATATCCCAACTCCCGGGCACGATGGACAGATTCCGAGGCACGGTGAAGTACATTCCTTGCTGAGAAATTCCCACGGAACTTTGCACGAATCAGGGTGTCGGATGCCGGTACGGAAAGGCTGAGATTCTTCAGCCCGGGACAGTGCTCATGGGCTCGCTCCACGTCTTCAGTGGTTGCCCGTACCCAGCCATACGGGACCAGGCTGCGGAGGTGACCGGCATGGACCAGCTGAAGGACCGCATGTATCGCTGAGGAATCATGACGGAGCACCGGGAACCCGATTTCCGCCTCGGTTATGCCGCAACGGTCCAGGCCGAGCAGAAACATCACCCGGGCCAGTCGGGACAGGTGCACTCCCGGCGACTGGACTCCTTCGCGATTGGTGATGTCGATGATTCTGAATTCCATTGTTACGCGCTCTATAGATGGGAACTCCCAGATACGAATAAACGGACTGCAACTGCCATGCCGCACATGCTCCTCTTTGAATTGCCCCCAAAATACTCAACATGGCGGAATGAGCGGACTCCCCGAGAAGGGGGATAAATGTCGTTGACCCGACAGATTTGTTGCGGTTTCATTTCATCGAAATGCCGAAAAACGTGGTTTGGCCGGACGTTACCCGTGGCATCCGCCTTGCTTTATCCGAAGTTTGATTGGAGGTGTCCCATGAAGATTAATAAAGCTGTAACGCTTGAAAGCCATCCCTGTTTTTCCAAGGCGGCGCATGGCCGGTACGGCCGGATTCATCTGCCGGTCGCCCCGCGGTGCAACGTGCAGTGCAACTACTGTGTGCGAAGGTTCGATTGCGTGAATGAATCGCGACCTGGTGTGACAAGCCGCCTCTTGTCGGTGAGCGAGGCCGTGGACCGGGTGGCGCGCATTGCCGAACGGGATTCCAGAATTTCGGTCATCGGAATTGCAGGTCCGGGCGACCCGCTGGCGAATGAAAACACATTCAGCACCATCGATGCGATCGGCCGGTACTTCCCGGATCTTCATCTCTGTATATCCACTAACGGTCTTCTTCTTCCACAGAATCTCGACCGGCTCGTCGGGCTCGGCATATCGAGCATCACGGTCACGATCAATGCGGTGGAGCCTTCAACGGCGGCACGGATCTATAAATGGGTGCGGGACGGTGAAGAGAGCCTGGAAGGTGTAGACGGCGCCCGTCTGCTTCTGGACCGCCAGTGGGAAGGCCTCCGGCGGGCGGCAGCACTCGAGGAACTCCTGGTCAAGGTGAACTTCGTATTGGTTCCGGGCGTGAACGACGGGGAAGTGGAGGACGTGGCCTTTCGGGCGGGGCAGATGGGCGTGGACCTCATGAATATCATCCCGATGAAACCCCAGGGCGGGTTTGCCCACCTGTCTGCACCCGGCACCGAGGATATTAATGAAGCCCGGAAGATCTGCGCCACGCACGTCACCCAGATGCGGCACTGCCGTCAGTGCCGCGCGGATGCCATCGGCCGACTCGGAGAGGACCGCGATGCGGACACCGAGACCATCCTCTCCCGTATCGGCGAGGAATACTGCGAATACGTCTGCTGATTCAAGAAACAAGTGGCAACGTGCACCCAACAATACAAAAGGAATAAGAACCCATAGGTTCCGAGAGCTTCCACGTGCCATGAAAAGGCCCCTCCGGGGCCTTTTTCGTTGGCCGGACAGGTGACCTCCCCATGTTGTCTTTGTAAGAAATACGACAATTTTGTTGCCTCTCGGACGTCCAGGCTTTTTCGAATGCATTGAAACTAAAGGTTATTTCTCTTGGCACGGCAGTTGCCATAGCGTCATTCGGTAAGTAAAAGCATGAAACAGGTGAGGAACCAGATGAGTCCCCGAGAAACCGCAAGTCCCATGAGGGAACGGGTTGAGGACCTTGAACGCCAGCTGATTCTGGAGGCTCTTGATGCGGAAGGCGGTGTAAAAGTCCGGGCCGCACAGCGGCTGGGCATTACGGAACGCATCCTGACCTACAAGATGAAGAAATACCGGATCGGAAAGACGTGGGTATCGGAATTTACAGAGGAAGGAGGGAAAGAAGACAGAGGTTCCCGGGCGACCGGTTGAACCTTCCGGGAGAGACAGAGCTAAACAAACCGGCGGCCTTCTGCCGCCGAGTCAAATGAATGGTTATAAACCGAAGGAGGACGTAATCATGAAGACAATGAGACTTATGCGAACTGTTGTGCTTGCCGTGGTGATGCTGGGGATGGGCACGGCCTTCGCCGGCGCGGAAGAGGCCAAGGGCGAGGCCTCGGCCGACGTGACGTGGATGAGCAACTATATCTGGAGAGGCCTGAGACTGAGTGACAAGAGCGTGGTTCAGCCGTCTGCGGGGATCACCTATGAAGGCGTGAGCTTCGGGCTCTGGTCCAATTATGATGCCGATATCCATGAGGGCAACGAAACAGACCTCACCTTGAGCTATGGCCGGGCCGTGGGACCGGTGAACGTGGAGGCAGGTTTCATCTATTACGCCCTGGACGGCCTCGCGGATACGCAGGAAATTTACCTCGGTTTGGGCATGGATGTGCTGCTGAGCCCGTCAGTCACCCTTTACTACGATTATAACGAGGGAAGCGGTGCGTTCATGGAAGTGGGTGTGAGCCACTCCATTGCCCTCCCGAAGGACATGAGCCTCGACCTTGGCGCCCTGGCGGGCATCAACTTTAACAACGAGGTCATGGGTCGGGACAAAGACGGGGACGACTTCTCGGATTTCTATAACGGAGATATCAATGCCTCCCTGAGTATCCCGGTCGGGCCCCTCACCGTAGCCCCCAAGGTCGGCTATGCCTTTGCCCTGAGCGATGACGCCAAGGACGTTTTCAAGGCTGCGGATATGACCGGTGAGGAAAAATCCGCCTATGCCTACGGCGGCCTGTCTGTATCGATGAGTTTCTAATATGTTTTCCGCGGGGCCGGTATGGGGTTGAAGTCCGTGCCGGTCCCGGGAAACAGGATGGATAAAGGAGAAATGCCATGAAAGCATGGAAATTATGTTTGAGCCTTGTCTTTATTCTTGCGGTGGTGTTCACGGTTTCGGCCGTCGGATATACGGAAGAGGCCGCAACGCCTCCAACCATGGAAGAGAATGCTATGGAAGAGACCGTGATCCCTCCGACCGTGGAAGAAAATGCTGCGGAAGAGGCCGCGACGCCTCCGACCGTGGAAAGCAATGCCGAGGCCATCGCCGCGGTACAGAAGCATGCGGATTACCTCTGGACCATCATTGCCGCGGTGCTGGTGTTCTTCATGCAGGCCGGCTTCGCCATGGTGGAGAGCGGATTCACCCGGGCCAAGAACGCCGTAAACATCATGATGAAAAACCTGATGGACTTCTCCCTGGGTTCCCTGGCTTTCTGGGCTGTGGGATTTGGCCTGATGTTCGGGGTTACGACCACGGGTTTCTTTGGAACCTCCGGATTTCTACTCAGTGATTTCGCGGTGGAGAACGACCCCTGGCTCTATGCGTTCTGGCTTTTCCAGACCGTGTTTGCGGCGACGGCGGCTACCATAGTTTCCGGGGCCATGGCCGAACGCACCAAATTTACGGGATACCTTGCATACAGCCTCGTTATATCGGCGGTGATTTACCCGGTATTCGGCTCCTGGGCCTGGGGAAGTCTCTACAAGGGATCAGGCTGGCTGGAAGCCCTGGGTTTCATCGACTTTGCCGGTTCCACTGTGGTGCATTCGGTGGGTGGCTGGGCGGCTCTGGCAGGGGCAATTGTCCTCGGACCCCGTCTGGGGAAGTACGGCAAGGATGGACAGGTCAAAGCCATACCGGGCCATAACATTCCAATTGCGGCCCTCGG
>QJVM01000145.1 GCA_003235715.1 Nitrospirota bacterium | reverse complement strand
AGGGAAATTAGGGCCCAATAATTGAAACCGTTTTCAGTCGGGTTGCCTAATCGCCGGCTTCAAGATACGGTCTCCCTCTGACCCTGCGAAGCTGGCACCCATATTCCACTGTCTGTCTTGCCGATAGAGGGGGTCTTGCCATATCCGAACGCCCCATCTGCTCGGGATATCCGTTCCCCTGGGAGGCAGCCCATCTCTCGAGGACGGTCCCGTTCATAACACTCTTTCGGGCCGAATTCCAAAGTTATTAATTCCCCTCCTCCTCCTGTTCTTCCGTAATATAGAGTATAGGCAAGACTCGGAAAAGGAATGACTCCCGTTCGAAGGGGGGGCGAAACTCCAGGAAACGGACTAATCTTGCAGATGAACAGATTCCATTTCACATCTCTTCTGGCTTTGACCGTCGGGGTTGTTGTCATGTTCAACGGATGTACGAACTCCGAGACGGCCAACGCGCCAAAGGCAGAGCCCAAACACCTCGTTGCCGTGAGTGAGGTGCTTCGATCTCAGTCGGAGATCTCCCGGGTTCGGACCGGCACCCTTCGGGCCCGGCACGAAGTCAAGATTTTCAACCAGGAGGAGGGACCCGTAACCGAACTGCCGTATTACGAGGGTGACCGGGTCGGGAAGGGCGATGTGGTTTTCCGGCTTGACGATACGCTTCTCAGGTCACAACTGGACAAGGCCCGAGCGCTCCTGAACCAGGCCGAACAGGAACAGAAGAGAACCGAGAAACTTCATGAGCGGAAACTCATCTCCGACGAGGACCTGGTTCGAAGCACCACCAACCTCGAGGTGGCCCGTTCCGAAGTGGCCCTGTTGGAGACACGGCTCGGCTACATGACCGGCCATGCCCCTATAACCGGGATCGTCACCGAGCGTCTCGCGGAGCCGGGTAACGTGCTTCCCCGTCACACCCACCTGATGACCCTTATCGATGCTGGGTCTTTGGTAACTGAAGTGAGCGTTTCTGACCTTCTGCTGCCGCTGATCTCCGTCGGAGACCCGGTAGTCGTCCGGATCGACGCCCTGGGCGAAAAAGTCTTTTCCGGTTCGGTCAGCCGGATCCATCCAACCCTTGACGCCAGTACGCGTCGGGGAACGATTGAAGTGGTGGTCACTCCGGTGCCCCGCGGAGCCCGGCCCGGCCAACTCTGCCGCGTGGAACTGACGACGCATGCGGCCTCAAGGTTGCTCATCCCGTTTTCAGCCCTTCGCCGGGACGAGGAGGGGGAATTCGTATTCACGCTGGACGACTCCGATGCCGTCCGACGTGCAGCGGTCCGGAGCGGTTTGCACGTGGGAGAGCAGGTGGAAATTCTTGAGGGGTTGAGCGAGGGACAACGCGTGATCACCAAGGGGTTCCTTGGTCTTTCGGAAGGCAAGGTCGTCAAGCCCGTCACCAGCGGATGAACCGGTAATGTCGAGTGAGCCCCACAAGACGCGAGGCGGCGGCCTCGCCGCGTGGTCCATAGGCCATCCCGTAGGCGTTTCCACCCTGGCCGTCGCGATTGTCGTTCTCGGCCTTTTTGCGCTGGGCCGTCTGGCCATTGATCTTCATCCCCACCTGATCTATCCGGAGGTTCGCGTTCGCGTTACGCAGTCGGGGGTGCCTGCCAAGGTCATGGAAGACCAGGTGACCCGCCAGCTGGAAGAACAACTCGCGATTACCGAAGACGCCATTAGCGTTCAGTCCCGAACCGTCGAGGGGAATTCTTCGGTGGACCTGTCTTTCGAGTACGGGAAAGACATTGACCTGGCCCTTCGGGATGCCAGCACGCGTCTTGACCGGGCCAAGCGGTTCCTGCCCGCCACGATCGACCCGCCCACCATTTATAAACGGGACCCCTCGCAGATTCCTGTTCTTGAATTTGTCGTGGCCTCGCCGCTCAAGGATCCGGTGGTTCTGAGAAGTTGGGTGGATGACGTGTTCCGCAAATGGTTTCTCAATTTGCCGGGTGTGGCCGCGGTGGAGGTCGGCGGAGGACTGGTCAGAGAGATTCAGGTACGACCCGACCAGCAGCGGCTGAACGGAGTGGGGCTCCGTATGCAGGATGTGATTGATGCTCTGCAGAGGGGAAACCGGGAAGACCCCACGGGGCGGCTTCGCATGTCCCGCCAGGAGATAACCGGCCGGGTTCTTGGGCGTTTCACCAGTGTGAACCAGATCGCGGAACTGCCCCTTGTTCTTCCTGATGGGACGACCCTGCCGCTTGGCGAGTTTGCCGAGGTCCTCGACACCCATGAGGACGAACGGTTACGTGTTCGCGTGAACGGAATCCCGGGCATCAAGGTCTCGGTCCAGAAGCAACCCGCCGCCAATACGGTGGCTGTCGTGGATGTGGTGAAGGAGCGACTCCAGTGGCTGGAGGACCAGAAGTTGATGCCGGAGGACGTCACGGTTTATGGAGTGGCGGACCAATCGGTCTACATCCGGCAGGCCCTCAATAACTCCACCATGGCGGCACTCAGCGGAGCGATTCTGGCCATGATTGTGGTGTATCTCTTCCTCGGCAACGTCCGGAGGACACTCATCATCGGGAGCGCCATTCCTATCGCGATCATGGTGACCTTCGTGCTGATGGGATGGGGCGGG
>QJVM01000138.1 GCA_003235715.1 Nitrospirota bacterium | reverse complement strand
CGGAGCGGGCAAGGGGGCGACCGCTTTCCGCGCTTTGGCCGCGTTCGCCTAGGCGGTGAACAAGAACAGTACGTGGCTGCAAGCCACGAACCGTGAATCGGGGGGGTTCATCGAAGGCACCCGGCTCTGTGCCCGCAAGCGGGTGCAGGTCGCCGCGGCAAGCGGCCCCTACGTCGACTTCTGGCAGCGGAAAATAAGCCCCTTCGACCGCGACACCGGGCCGCGGGATCAGCTGCGCGGAATAGGGCCCTTCGGCGAGGCCCCCCTTCATATCGTCGTGCTGAAGGACAGCGGCATCAAGACCTTCATGGACCTCAAAGGCAAGCGCGTGAACCTGGGTCCGAAGGGGAGCAATTCCAACTGGACGATCGGGTTCGCCCTGAAGGCAGCAGGCATCCTGGATACGGTCCGGCAGGACGCCCTGAACTGGAACGACGCGGCAACCTATCTGGTGGACCACAAGCTCGATGCGTTCGGGATTCCTAACTCGCTTGGGTCTTCGGCCGCCATCCTCCAGGCGGCTTATGCTGCGCCCATCCGGGTCCTTGACATCCCCGATGTTGTCATCAAAGCGTTCTTGGATTACAGCCCAGGATATTACAAGGATGTCATCCAGTGCGGAACGGTATACAAGGGGATGGAAAACCAGAGCTTCACGACGGTCAATTACATGGCCTTGCTCATCACGAACAAAGACGTCCCCGACAAAATCGTCTATGAGGTTACCCGTTGGACCTATGACCCGAAGAATCACGACTTAATGGTTAACATCGCAACCGGCTGGAAAATCGGGCTGGACCTTGCGAAGACCGATAAGTTCATCGGGGCCATGAAAAATTCCAAGATGAAACTCCATCCGGGTGCAGCCAAATACTGGAAGGAGAGGGGCTACAAGGTGGACTAGCATTCTTGGATGAGCGACAGCCGCCGGGCGGGCTGAGGCTCTGCCCGCCCGGGCCAGGTGGGGTCTTCTCGCCTATATCCCGTTTCCCGCATAGAAAGGAAGGCTGACGGTGGCGGGGTGGATAAAATCCATCATCTCCCCGGAAATGAAGACGCGCCGGATTCTAGACCCAGGCTTCCAGAAGGAGGGCATTCCCCTCTGGATCCTCCTGACGGTGTTCCTCCTCCTATACCAGCTCTTCGTCGGAGGGAAGGCTTACACTTTGTTTCTTCCCAGCGACATAGCCTGGGAGTTGCAGGAGATCCAGCTACCGGACCTCGGCTTTTGGACCTGTTCCATCCTCTTTCTCTATGGCACAGGCGTGTGTCTCTTCCCGCGAGCGACCATTTGGGTTTCAGCCATCATTTTCAGCGCCTTCTATCTATACGGGGCGGCAAACGGTGCCCCGGTGGATCTCCTCCTCGGTTTCGGTGGCCCCCTGTATGAATTCCTCGGCCCGATTCTTCCAGCCGGAGCGAAGGGGACGATGTCCTGGTTCTTGGAGTCGCTCAAGTTTCCCTCTTCAGAGCTCTATGCGTTCCAGTATTACCTGCCCCTTTACATTTTCTTTACCGCCATCCTCACCTTCTTTTATTATCCGGCCAGGGAGCGTTCGCCGCGGAATCGGCCCTCCGTGGTGGATATCATTCTTTTCGTCATCACGCTGGGCATGATTATCAACTACATCGTGAATTTTGCCGACCGGGGCGAAAGGGCCGGCATCATTGTCTGGCACGACGTGATCATGGGCATCCTTGCCGTGGTGATTTCCATCGAGATGTGCCGCCGTATGCTGGGCTGGGTGCTACCCGCGCTGGGGGTTCTCTTTTGCCTTTATGCCATTTACGGGAACTATTTCCCCGGTCGGCTGAACCATGCGGGCTTTCCCTTTAACGAGCTGATGGCTTACCTCTTCGGTTCGGAGGGGGTATTTGGCGTCGTCGCCGGCGTGTACGCCAGCTACGTCTTTCTCTTCATCCTCTTCGGGGTGTTTCTCGAGATGACGAAGGTCGGTGACGTCTTCGTGAAGATCGCCTTTGCGCTCGTGGGGCATTTGCGGGGCGGACCCGCCAAAGCTGCGGTTGTTTCGAGCGGCCTGGTGGGCATGATCGTGGGGAGCGGCGCGCCCAACATAGTCATCACGGGCACCTTTACAATCCCTCTGATGAAGCGGGCGGGCTTCCTGCCCCATTTTGCCGCGGCGGTCGAGGCGGTTGCCTCAACAGGCGGGATTCTCATGCCGCCGGTTATGGGTTCGGCCGCCTTCCTCATGGCCGCCTTCACCGAGATCGATTACGGCCACATCGCCCTGGTCGCATTCGTGCCCGCCCTGATGTACTACTTCCAGTGCTTCATGTCGGTGCACCACCGGGCGGGACTGCGCGGTATCCATGGGATCCCGAAGGAAGAGCTTCCCCGGCTCGGCAGTGTTCTGAAAAAGGAAGGGTATCTTCTGTTGCCCGTTCTGGTCCTCATTCTCCGTCTGGTCATCGGCCGTTCCCCTTTCGATGCGGCCCTCTGGGCCATTTTGCTGGCCGTCTTTCTGGGGTTTTTCCGTGAGGATACACGCATCCTGGGGCTCCCGCCTCTCATTGCGCGCGCCGTTGGGTTGGCAGGGTGGCGTACCGATGTGGACTGGGCGAGGGTGCGCGCG
>QJVM01000183.1 GCA_003235715.1 Nitrospirota bacterium | reverse complement strand
AAACGCGCTGAGGGTGACGGACGAAAGAATGGACCCCACCAGCCGGGAATATCCCCCCTGGAGATGAACCATCATTCCGTCCACCATCCTTCGAACCGCACTCGTGCTCCGCGTTCGAACCCGGGCCGCCAGCGCGGGAACCAGCGTCAGCGCGATGGCCATAGAGGCGAGAATGGCTGCCGATATCGTGAAAATCAGTTCCCGGAACAGCAGCCCCACGAGGCCTCCGATGAAAAGAAACGGAAGCACCGCCGCAAGGTTCGTGGTGGTGGAGGCAATAATCGCGCTGTTGACTTCCGCTGCAGCGTACGCTGCAGCGCCTTCGTCCGCCCGTCCCTCCTGCTGGTGCCGGTATATGTTTTCCATCATGACGATGGTATTGTCCACGAGCATCCCGATGCCGAGAGCCAGCCCGCCAAGCGTCATGATGTTCAGCGTCAGTCCGCCCCAGCCCATCAGTATGAAGGTAACCATGATCGCCAGAGGGATCGCGCTGCCAATGATCAGGGTTCGCCGAAGATTACCCAGAAACAGGTACACCACAATCATGGCCAGGATGGCCCCGCTTATGGCAGCCATGGCGGAGTTGTTGAGTGCCTGCCGGATATAGACGGACTGGTCCGCCACGCGATAAACCGTTATGTCCTCTGGCATGAGGTCCTGGTCCTCGAGCCATTGGAGGCGCTCTTTCACTACATCCACAACGGCCACGGTATTGGCCGCAGGTTGCTTCTGTATCGAGACCTTGATGCCCGGGATTCCGTTCACACGAACCCGTAACCGCTCGTCCTCATGCGTGTCGGTAATCTCCGCAAATTCTCCAAGGGGCAGCGTCGTCCCGTCGGGAAGGACCAGGGGGAGTTCAGCAATCTGGCTCACTTTCGTAAACCGTCCAAGGACCCGACCGGTGATCTCCTGACGCGACATGCGGAGACGACCGGTGGGGTCCTCCCGATTTCCCCTTTGCAGGGCATCAATCACGTCCTGCATCCGGAGCCCCACCCCGTTCAGGCGCTGCTGGTCCGGCCGCACCTGGATTTCCCGTACAAGACCGCCTCCCACTTCCACCGCTGCCACGCCCGGAAGATTCAGAAACCATTTCCGGAATACGTCATCGACCCAGCTCCGAAGAATCACCGGGTCCTTGAGCGGTGACGCCACGACAAATTCAAGCACCGGTATCTGCGAGGGGTCCCGCTTGTAGATGGTCGGGGGATCGATGGTTGTCGGAAGAAAACGCTTGGCCCGGTCAAGACGGGTACTGGCATCCCGAAGAGCAAGGTCGATGTCCTTGCCATACTCGAAGGAAAGATCCACCGAAGAATTTCCTTCAACCGTACGGGACTGGACGCTCACCGCGTCCTCGGTAATGGCCAGCTGCTCCTCCAGCTGCCGCGTAATCTGGTCTTCCATTACCTTCGCGGGAACGCCCGCCTGAGTGACGCGAACACGAACCTCCGGATAGATCAGATGAGGATGAAGATCAATGGCAAGACGTCCGAGGGCAAACAGCCCGAGAACGATGATGGCTACGGAAAGCGTGGAAACACCCACGGGATGCCGGATAGACCAGGCCGCGAGACCACCCCCGCGAAGTTTGGTTCGTTCCCCGGACATTGCGGCTCACCCGCTGCTCACAGGTTTGACCACCTTCCCCTCGGAAAGACCGAGGAAACCCTTGGTGATCACCTTTTCCCCCTCACGTAACCCCTCGAGGATTTCGACCTCCTCGCCCACATGAAGTCCGCTCCGAACAGGGGCACGTTTTACGGCATTATTGCTGTCCACGGTAAAGACAAATTCACCGTCCTCATCCCGCCGAAGCGCCGAAAAGGGAATGAGCAGTCGCGAGGCGGCATGCGTGGTCAGTTGAACCCTGCAGAGCTGGCCTGGTCGTGCACCCCGGGGAACAGGCGTCACCACCACTTCAATGGTTCCGCGGCGGGTGCTTGCATCCAGTGTGGGATAGATCCGATGCACCGAACCGGAAAACAACTTTTCGCCCAGTGCATCAATCCGGACCTCAACCGGGTCACCGATGGAGATCAGCGGAAGCACAAGGTCCGACACGCTGACTTCTGTAATCAGGGAATCAGCATCGATGATGGTCAGCACATGGGTGTGACGGGCAAGTACACTGCCGGGTTCCGCAAGGCGCTCGGTCACAATCCCGCTGATTGGGGCATGGCCGGTCATATAGCCCAGTCTGGTCTCCAGCAGGGCCACCTCGGACCGGGCCACCTCCAGATTTGTCGAACTGCGAACCAGATCATCATCGGAAATCAGCTGGCGTTCGTGAAGCCGCTCCGTCCTCTTTTGTTCCTGCTCGGCCTGGTTCAGCAATGCACGTGCCTTGTTGAGCTGCGAGCGGAGGATCGTGTCATCCAGTCGGAAAACCACATCGCCCTTCTTCACCCGGTCACCCTCGTAATACCGAAGTTCCGTAACCGGGCCCTCTTCCTGGTTGAAGATCTTCACTTCATGCCGGGCCCGAAGCGTCCCGGTTCGAACCCGGGAGATCTCTGACTGGGAACGAACCACCTCGCTCACGGCGACCAGATGCTTGGGTTCGTCCTTTGGCGTACCGGCTGTTTCCGTGTC
>QJVM01000022.1 GCA_003235715.1 Nitrospirota bacterium | reverse complement strand
GGCCGCGGGCTGGGGATCGTGGATGAGCATGCAGTCCGCCGACAGGTCCATTTTGGTGGCATTGGCCAGGTTGACCTCATAGTGGTGCTTCCACTGGGCCTCAGTGATCGGGTCCGGTTCTCCCTGAAGACTGTTGTGGACCTTTTTCGTCATGTTGAAGAATTCATTGTCTCCCTCGATGACGTCCCATCGAGCGTCGATCCCGAGGTCAATCAGCAGAGGAATCATCCGTTGAAGGATCTCGGCCACCCCCCCTCCTGAGCGGGTGGAGTTGACGTGGACGAAGCGCTTGCCCGCCAGATGCTCGGCCATTCTTCGGATAAGCAGAAGATCCCCCTTGGGCACGATTCCGGAATAATCGGACACGGTGATCATGGCAGCCCCTCCATGTCCCGCTGGAGTTCGGCTTCAACAAGGTCCACGATCTGACTCCGGAGACTTTCAAGGCCGAACATGAAAGGGTCGATTTGATCGATCTCCGCAGCAAGGGACTCCTTTCCCACGGCTTGCCGGATCCACAGGGAGAAATCGTTGCTGCGACCCCTGCTCCGGTTCCGGGCCTCATAAAAATGGAAATAGAGCGAACCGGGCTCAAGGTAGCGAAGGGCGATCATGAATTCGGCCAGATTGCGGGCCCGGCGGGACGTGTTGAAGATCATGGTCAGACTCTCGTTGAAATAGAATTCATTCCCGGGAGCCACGGAACGGGGCTCCGGGTTGTTCTCGAGGTATTCCTGGATAACGCGGGTCAGGGCTTCCCGAAGGGCCCCGAGGGAAGGAAGCTCATAAGGATCGAGGTTGGTGAATTTTTCAGCCAGAGCGCGCTCTTCGATGCTTTCCCCCGCCCATTCGGCAAATTCGTTCGTGTATTCCTGAAGGTGCCCCTTGAGGACATACTGGTAGGTGTGATGATAAAGGGACTCATCTGATACGGTGGCGATGCACTCCTGGAGTTCGCGGACCGTGGACGCTTTGACCCCGGTGGCTTTTGGGATAATCACGCATTCCCTGAAATGAAAGGGAACAACGGTCTGCAGGTTGTTTGCTTCCATCGGAATCTCCCTTGCAGAGTGATGTGCCGGGTACTTACGACCCGCCCTTTGGTCCAACCTCCCCGGCGCCCTGCCTTGCCTCCGTCCAGTTCATTCCGGCACCGGACCGTGCCACCACCGGAACCGAAAGTTTTAGGGCCGATTCCATTTCATGCGTCACCACGGCGAGGACCGGTTCCACCTCGCTCGCAGTCGCCTCCACCAGGATGTCCCCGCACATGGAAAACCCTCCCAGCCTACTTTTAAGGCCTTTCTGGCGTAAGGCCTCGTGTATTCTCTGGACAGAGGTTTTCACCATGTCCGACACGGTTCCCTGGAGGGCCAAAGCCGCCATGCGGTGGGGCAGCGACAGGGCCCATTCACGCCAGCCCCCCGGTCCGGCGTGCGGAAGGGGAATCCTCCTCCCGAAGAGCGTCGTGGCCGTCCCTTCGCGCTTGACCTGTTCTGATGTTTCGGAAATCCAGGAGCGCAACGTGGGGCATTTACGGAAGTAAAGATCGAGAAGCCCTCGCCCCTCTGCCGGCGGGACCCCGAGATGGCGGGCCAGGTCGGCAAAGCCGATCCCTCGCACCACCGCCGAGTGAAGGGCGGAGGCCCGGCGGTAGGTCTCAGGAGAAACACGGTGAGGCGGGGTTTCAAACAGGTGCCCCGCAAGTTTCATAATGGGACATCCCTCCCCCCCCAGCGTTTCCAGGAGGGTGTCGTCCCGACTGAGATGCGCCAGGAGACGCAACTCGAGGTTTGAATAATGGCCGCAAACGAGCCGGTGGCCTTTCACCGGAACAAAGGCTTCCCGAAGCGCCGGTTGCCAGGCGTCCAGCGCGAACACGGGCAACGGACCGAAAGGGTTAAATTCATCGGGAACCAGGGTCGGTCCGCCCGCTGTCACGGGAACAGATCCGGTATCCCCCGAAATTTTGAGAGCGGTGCGGCACCAGGACTGGAGCCGCTTCAGGTATCGATAGTCGAGTATTTCCTGTGGGAGTTCGTGCTCTCCGGACAGGTCTTCGAGCACGTCGTCATCCACGGCATATCCCTGGGCCACCTTCCGGGGTGGCGGAAGCCGGAGCCGATTAAAAAGAACCTCACGCACCTCCTTGTCGGAGGCGAGTTCAAAGGGTTCGCCTGCCATAAATGCCGCTCGCCTCGTCACCTTTTCAAGATCCTCTTCTGTCCGGGACAGGACACTTTTCAAAGTCTCCTCGCTCACCCGAAGCCCTTCATCCTCCAATCCCGCCAAGACCTCAACCATAGGAATATCCAGGCGGCGGAAGAGGTTTTCCACTCCGGATTCCCTTAGCTTCGATTCAAGCACCGGCGACAGTTCAGCGATGATTGAAACGGCTTCCGACAGGTACGCCGCAGCCTTCTGACCCGAATAGCCTGGAGGCAATTCCTGGCCCTGAAGTTCGCTCAGGGGGGGCGGCCTACCCGGAATGTGGGCGAGGGCCACGGTGCCGAGGGTATGTGCGTTTCTTTTCGGTGCAAGCAGTGTATCGGCCAGACAGGTGTCGAAGGCGTGTCCCCGCAGGCGGATACCCAGGCGCCTGAGGCCG
>QJVM01000266.1 GCA_003235715.1 Nitrospirota bacterium | reverse complement strand
GCGGGCGCTCTCAGCCCGGGAGGGGCCCGAGGAGGCTAAAAACAAGGGGGAAAAGAGGCGTGGAAGTCAGCCGGTAAGGTTTTGAAAAGCAAGGACTAATATGGACAAAACAGGTCTGCTATGCGGCGTATTCATTTCGCCAAAGGGGAGCGGAATCCCGGCTGGGGGCTGGACTTCAGGGCGTTCAGGTCTTTCCGGGGAAAGACCTGACGGATGGTGCAGGCCTGCCCGTTTGAAAGGGGGCGTCAGGCGTTCAGCAGGGCCCGGACGTTACGGGCCGGCATACCGGAAGCATCACGTCGTCTGTTCGCGTTCAAGAATACCCAGCTCCATGGCAAGCACCACGGCCTGCGTGCGGCTGACCGCATCGAGCCTCGCCATGATGCGGCCCACATGAAACTTGACCGTGCGTTCGGAGATGCCGAGGATCTTGGAGATCTCCCAGTTGTTCTTCCCTCGGCCCACCCACTGAAGGACTTCCTTTTCCCGGTCAGACAGGGCAGCAGGTTTTCGTTCGCAGTCCGGGCCTTCCTCCGGATACAATCGGGTGGTACAGTCGGGGCAGAGGCTCTGGTCTACCTGTGCGTTGGTGTGGGCGCCAAGGTATTCCTCCACCTTGCCCCAGTAACCGCCGTCGTCGCGGATCTTCTTGCACGAAGCGCAGACCGGGATGAGGCCTGAGAGCTGTTTGACCCGGGACACCGAGTCGTAGAGTTCCTCGAGCAGTTTGCCGCGCTGTTCCATGTACCTCATCCGTTCCGTTACGTCCCGGACCAGCCGGATGCCGCCGATGACCTCGCCCGAATGGCTCCTGAGCGGGGAAGCGGTCACATCGAAATAGAGCGTGCCGTCCTCGGTATCCACCTGCTCTTCACTGCGGATGATCGTTCCCGTCCTCAGCGATCGGGAAAGGGCACAGTTGTCGTCGCACACGGCCTTCCCGAATTCACACCCATCCGGGCACTGGCTGCCCGAACGGTCGCCCACGCGTTCCTTGTGGATCGCGTTCTGATAAACGAACCGGCGGTCCCGGTCGAAGATGGCCAACCCTTCCCCGATGCCTGACACAATGGCCTCGAACTTGGCCCGTTCCCGCTCCGCAGTCATCAGGGCCTGGCGGAGGGCCACTTCCATGCTGTGGATGTTAAGCGCGGTCTGGATGCTGGTATGGAGTTCCTTCTCGGAGAACGGCTTTAGCAGATAACCGTATGGGGAGGCACCCAAGGCCTCGGCGAGAATCTTTTCGTCCGAATGGGCCGTGAGAAACAGCACCGGGACCCCGTACTGGTCTCTAACCACGGTCGCCGTCTCTATGCCGTTCAGCTCACCGGCCAGGCGGATATCCATGAGGACCATGTCCGGGCACGAGCGTTCGATGCTTTTGAGCGCATCCTCTCCGCTGTGGACCTTTTCCGTGACCGCGTAACCCCATCGCTCCAGCTTGCGGGCGATATCCTTCGCCACGATGACCTCGTCCTCGACGACGAGGACTCTCTTGGGTTGTTCCGTCTTCATGATCTATTTTTTCGGCAATGACCCACTGTTGCTCAATCCTTAGCCGCGAGTTCTTTAACGCGCACTGAAGCGGAGCTTGAAGCAGGTGCCTCCGTTTCGATCCACTTCAAGCGTACCACGCAGCTGACGTTCGCAGAGAGACGTGACGAGCTGGAGGCCCAAGGATTCGGTCTTGCGCACATCGAGCTCCGGGGGAAGTCCGACCCCGTTGTCACAGACGGTCAGGGAACATTCATCCCCGCTGGAATCAGCGGCTCCGTTACGCTGCAATTTTACCGTAACCTTCCCAACCTGACCCTCCGGAAAGCCGTATTTCAGGGCATTGGACATCAGTTCATTGATGATCAGGCCGCAGGGGATGGCCTTGTCCGGAGCCAGCGGGATGCTTTCAAGCTCTGTCTGCAACTCGATATGGACGTTGCTGTTGTAGGAACCGTAGACGTCCTCGACCACGCTGTGAATGTACGCGGCCGCATCGATGGATGAAAGGTTTCCGGAACGATAGAGCTGCTCGTGCACCGCCGCCATGGAACGGATCCGCCGCTCACTTTCCTTGAAGACTTCGAGCACGGCCGGGTTCGAGACGGTATGGGCCTGCAGACTGAGAAGGCTGGAGATCACCTGCAGGTTGTTCTTGACCCGGTGATGGACCTCCTGGAGCAGGACTTCCTTTTCACGAAGGGAGGCCGAGATGCTGGCTTCCAATTCCTTGCGATTCGTAATGTCCGTGATGGTGCCGAGAATGGCTTTTCTCCCCTTGAACTGGATGGGGGTTGCGGCCATGATACCCTCGATCGCCTCGCCCCGGGCCGTGACCAGTGTGCATTCCAGGGGCGCGGTCTCGGGTCCGCTGAGCTGCCGCTTGAAGTATTCGGAAACCGGGCCCCGGGACCCTTCGGACAGGAGCTGCCGGATGTCCACGCGGAGCATGGACAGGTCCTCGGGCTGGCAGCCCATGACCTCCGCGAACTTCTCATTGGCATAGACCACCGTTCCGTAAAGCGAGATGAAGATCATGTTGGGCGACTGCTCTGAAAGGCCCCGGAAAAGGGCCTCACGTTCTCGGAGCTGGCCCTCCGCCTTTCTCCGGAAACGGAGCCAGACCCGGAAT
>QJVM01000182.1 GCA_003235715.1 Nitrospirota bacterium | reverse complement strand
ATAATTTACGAGTTATCTGTCTTCTATCTGATAGTTGCCGCTATTTTTCTATCCCTTCCCGTGCCTTGACCCCGTTCTTATAGTAGTGCTTGATTTCGGTCATCTCGGTCACAACATCGGCCTTCTCGATAAGACGGGGATCGGCCCGTCTGCCGGTAAGCACGAATTCAACGTTATCGGGTTTCGCCGCTACCAACTCCAGAACCTCATCCACTGAGATAAGACCGTTAGCAACGGCGACGTTGATTTCGTCGAGGACCACAAGGTCATAGTTTCCGGATACAAGAGCTTCACGGGCGCGGGCCAGGCCATCCCGGGCTTTGATGTGATCCTCCTCCGAGGGATGGCCCTTTACGAACACCCCACTTCCAAACTGGTCTACCTTGACCTGATCACCAAACTTCCGGAGGGCTATAACCTCGCTATGTTCCCGCCGCTTCATGAACTGGCCGAAATAGACCTTCAGACCCGCACCGCAGGCACGGAGAATAAGGCCGAGAGCGGCTGTAGTTTTGCCCTTGCCGTTGCCGGTGTATATGTGGATATAGCCTTTTTCTAACATTGGAACAAATTGCAATCAGCCGTCAGCTTTCGGGTAAGAATGCTGACGTACAGGATATCTTCGCGCAATGGCGCAAGGAGTGCAAAGAAAGAAGCTGCGATCCAAATGAGCTCTGGAATGACGAAATAGAGGCAGACTGGATCCCGGATGAACTCCGCGACGACGGAAAGCAGGGCAGGATTCCGGATCGAGTCCGGAATGACGGAAATGTGCACTGGATTCCGGATTAGATCCGGAATGACAGCGATTGATTGCATTACTAGTTAATGGCGCCTGGAAACCGGTAATTCCCTTCATTTGATCCTCTTCAACAATTCCCGGCGGGCTTCACCCACGGTAAGCGGAATCTTGTCGAATTCAACTCCGTCACTGGTTTTCATTTCATGAATCAGTTCCGCGATCTGGGGTAGCCGGAGCTTCACCGACCGCATGTCCTCAGGGGCTGCAAAGACTTGCTCCGGAGTGCCCTGACGGTGGATACGACCCTTGCTCAGGATGATCAGGCGGTCGAGAAAGAGGGGCACGAGATCCACGCTGTGAGTTGCCATGACGATGGTCGTTCTATCGTCGCGGTTCAGTTTCCTGAGGAGTTTCATCATCCTATACTCCCCCATGGGATCTAGACCTGCGGTAGGCTCGTCCATGAGGAGGATCTTCTGCCCCATGGCTAGGAGCCCGGCGATACAGGCCCGTTTCTTCTGACCAAAGGAGAGGTGATGGATCGACTTACGGGCCAGTCCCTCCAGTTCCACGTCGGAAAGGGCCTTGTTGACCCGGTTCACAATCTCCTTCTTGGGAAATCCCATATTGGTGGGCCCAAAGGCCACATCTTCCCGGAGGGTGCTGGCAAAGAGCTGGTCGTCCGGGTTCTGGAAGACCAGGCCGACCCGACTGTAGATATCCCTCGGCCCCAGTTCCTTTACGTTGGAACCGTGAATACGGACCGTGCCGTCGAAGTTCCGAATAAGCCCGTCCAGGCACTTGAGCAGGGTGGTCTTGCCGGACCCGTTGGAGCCGAGTATACCAACGAATTCCCCTTCACTTACCCCCATGTGAATGTCCGAGAGTGCCTGGGTCCCGTCGCTATACCGATACGATAGACCCATGGCCGCCAGAACGCTCACAAAACAACCCCTTCTACGGCAAGGTAATAGCCTGAGAGCAGAACAAGCAACAGCGTAACGCGGACCACCTCACCCGCCCGCACCCGATCTTCATCCGCAAGCGTGACCCTGCCGGTGTATCCCCGCTGAACCATGGCGGTGGTCGTGTTCGTGCTCTGCTCCAGCGAGCGGAGGAGCACGGAGCCGGCAAGGGTACCAAACGACCGGAGGCGTCGGAACACGCCGGTATACCCCAACCGGTTCTTCTGGGATGCGTAGACAACCTTGGCGTCATCGAAGAGGACGAAGATGTACCGGTGTGCAAACATCAGTATCTCAATAAAGGTCTTCGGGACTTTCATCCAGGCCAGGGCGGCAAGCAGATTCACCAACGGCGTGGTCATACCCACCAGAACAAGGACGGATACGGCACCGAGGATCCGTCCGGCCAACCGTAGGCCTTCCATCACCCCTTCCATGGTCATGGCGAGATGAAAGCCTCCAATATCAAGGGACAGGAGCACATGATTCCCGGCCGAGAAAGCCTTGAGAAAAAGAAGGACCGCCGTGATAAACAAAGGTTCCCCAAATCGAAGAAGATACTCACGGATTGAGAGACCGGTCCAGGCCGAGGCCAAAAGACAAATGACCGTGACCGAGGCCGGAAACAGGATTCCCTTTGACAGAAGCACAAGGCAGAGGAGAAGCATTCCCGCGATCAGTTTGACCCGGGCATGAATGCCAAAAAGGCGATGCGTACGCCCTCGGGGCCGGGTTTCGAAATGATGCATCAGCTTTGCCGCTCCGTCACGGGTTTGTTTGCATCCCCTGCGGAAGATATCAGTTTGTGCCAGTAGTAACCTGCGGCAAATCCGCCCACCGCGCCAGCCCCCAGAAACACAAACAGGAGGAGATCTCCCTGGTCCGTATTGATTATCGGGTCCGTGGGCGGGCGTCCGTGGTCTGC
>QJVM01000077.1 GCA_003235715.1 Nitrospirota bacterium | reverse complement strand
CCTGAGGCCAGGGCCGGGGGGGTGAGTCCATGATATGGCAAGAACAGAAACAACCTGCCACATAAACGTGAAACAAAATCCTATAAACAAAGCCTTATGGCAGGTTAGCTCGATATTGGTTTACGTTTGAGACGGGATGATACGCCGGGCGAGTGGTTCGGTCCTGGCGCCACATTCCGGGCCCTGTGGACTGGAGCAGTAGGCCTTATAAGCGGACGAACGGTTGATACGATACAGCTGCGGGGGGGCAGAACCTTTAGATGGAGCTTCGGAGGCATTCGGTCACCGTATCCAGAAACTCCTCAGTCAGGGCGTACTTCGTGACCCGGGGTTCGGCGATGAGCATGAGGTCCTTGGTCATGACGCCGCCCTCGATGGTTTTGAGCACGACGTCCTCGAGCGTGTGGGCAAAGCGGACCACGTCCGGCGTATTGTCGAGTTCACCGCGGCGGGCGACGGCGCCGGTCCAGGCAAAGATGGAGGCCACGGAATTGGTGGACGTAGGTTTGCCCTCCATGTGCTGGTAGTAATGACGCATGACCGTGCCGTGGGCGGCCTCATACTCGTACTTGCCGTCCGGTGAAACGAGCACCGACGTCATGAGACCGAGGCTTCCGAACCCTGCGGCCACCATGTCGCTCATGACGTCGCCATCGTAGTTGGTGCACGCCCAGAGCATGCCGCCCTCGCTCTTTAAAACCTGCGCCACGGCGTCGTCGATGAGCATATAGCGGTAACTCACACCCGCGGCTTCGAGCTCTGCCCGGTGCTTTTCTATCTCCTCCGCAAAGACATCCCTGAAGTGCCCCTGATACTTCTTGGAAATGGTGTCCTTGGTGGCAAACCAGATATTCACCTTTTCGGTAATCCCATAGTTGATGCACGAGCGCGCGAAGCTCCGGATGGACGCATCCGTGTTATGCATTCCCATGAGAACCCCGGGGCCCTTGAACTCGTGCACGGTTAGACGCACGGGCTCGCCGCCATTGGGAGACGTGAACACAAGCTCGGCCTTGCCTGGGCCGGGGACGACGTATTCCACGTTCTTGTAAATATCCCCGTACGCGTGACGACCGATATGAATGGGTTTCCTCCAGGAGCGGACCCCGGGGGGGATGTTCCTCAGGATGATGGGCTTCCGGAACACCGTGCCGTCGAGAATGGACCGGATCGTACCGTTGGGGCTTTTCCACTGCTTCTTCAGGTTGTATTCCTTGACGCGGGCCGCGTTCGGGGTGATGGTGGCGCACTTGACGCCCACCCCGAACTCCTGGATGGCATGGGCGGCGTCCACGGTGATCCGGTCCTCGGTCTCATCCCGGTTCCTGATTCCAAGGTCGAAGTATTTTAGGTCGATATCGAGAAAGGGATGGATGAGCTTTTCCTTGATCATGGCCCACATGATCCGGGTCATTTCATCGCCGTCCATCTCCACGATCGGAGTCTTTACCTTGATCTTCATCACCAACCCACCTTTCTCTACCTGATTGAAATCATGAGAATTTTTAGCCGTCCATTCTAAAGGCCGCTCTTCCGTCTTGTCAAATAACCGGGCCGCAGGCGAGGAAGATGCGGTTTCGCGAGGTTCGCCGGCACGGACAGAACTCGCCAACAGAGCAAGGCATTGAGACAGGGGTGGAGCAGAACGCCTGTGAATTTTAAGGACGTTTGAACGCAAGCGATTGGTTTACAGGGGAGTTTTCGGAAAAGTATAATGCTCTCCCTGCTTGAGGGGATTATCGTTCAAAGGGGGGTATCGTGATCGTTCTTGAAACATCCATACCAGGAGTACCGGTTCCCAAAAGAGGCAAGGTGCGGGACATCTATGACATGGGGGACCAGTTGCTGATCGTGGCCACAGACCGGATATCGGCCTTTGACGTCGTCCTCCCCAACGGGATTCCCGACAAGGGCAGGGTGTTGACCCAAATATCCACGTTCTGGTTCAGGCAGATGGACGACCTCGTTCCGAACCATGTGGTCTCCACGGAAGTTTCCGATCTTCCCCCTCTTTTTGGCGCGCACCGCGAGATGCTGGAACGCCGCTTCATGCTCGTGAAGAAATGTCAGCCGCTTCCCATCGAGTGTATCGTGAGAGGATACCTGTCCGGTTCCGGCTGGAAGGATTACCGAAAGACCGGCCAGGTCTGCGGCATAGAGTTGCCCCAGGGCCTTCGAGAATCCGACCGATTGGACGAGCCCGTCTTTACGCCTTCGACCAAGGCCGAGGAAGGCCATGACCTGAACATCAGTTTCGGAGAGGCCGTGCGGCTGGTGGGCATGGATGTGGCGCAGAAGGTGAAGGACCTGAGCATCGCCATCTATGAACGGGCCCGCCAGTATGCCGAGGAGAAGGGCATCATCATAGCCGATACAAAGTTCGAATTCGGGATTTTGGACGGCAACCTGATTCTCATCGACGAAATCCTCACGCCGGATTCCTCCAGATTCTGGCCAAGCGACGATTACGAGCCCGGCCGCGGCCAGGCTAGTTTCGACAAGCAGTTTGTTCGCGACTATCTCGAAACCCTGGACTGGGACAAGAGGCCGCCGGGGCCGTCCCTTCCGGATGAGATTGTCCAGAAAACCCGCCGGAAGTACCTGAAGGCCCTAGAATCCCTGACCGGCACGTC
>QJVM01000014.1 GCA_003235715.1 Nitrospirota bacterium | reverse complement strand
AACAGTCGTACGTACAAACTGCTTGAAGGCATCGCTTTAAGAACGCCTTTAGGTTGTCCGATATAAGAGTATGTTTATAGGCCAAAAACTTGACATCATGAGAGGATTTTGTTAATAGTTTCGTTATGCCCAGCATTGATTCCCTATTTAGAGGTCTGTCTTTCGGGGGCCAGCAGATTGTCGGGCTGGATATCGGATCACGTTTTCTGAAGGCCCTCCAGGTCAAGGAGACGTCCAAAGGGTTCGTGGTGGAACGCTTTGGCATCCTTCCTATCGAGCCGGAACTTATTGTGGACGGTTCGATTCTCGACTCCCTCCGCGTGGTTGAAGGCATCAAGACGCTGTTTCGCCAGATGGGCACCAAAACCAAGAATGTGACGCTTTCGGTGTCGGGGCATTCCTCGGTTATCATCAAACGAATTACCCTACCGGAAATGACGGAGGAGGAACTCCAGGAATCGATCCGCTTTGAGGCTGAACAGTACATTCCGTTTGATATCGATGATGTGAACCTGGACTTTCATATCCTCGGCTCCACGGAAACGGCCGGGCAGATGGAGGTCCTGCTGGTGGCGGTTAAGAAGGACAAGATCAACGAATATGTCTCCGTGGTCCAGGAGGCCGGTCTCACTCCCCAAATTGTGGACGTGGATGCGTTTGCCCTCGAAAACGCTTATGAGATCAACTACGACATCGAGCCGGAACAGAATGTCGCCCTCATTAACGTCGGGGCCAGCCGTATCAACTTGAACATTCTGAAGGGCGGGGTTTCCGTTTTCACGCGGGACAGTTCCATCGGAAGCAACATCCAGACGGAGGCCATTCAGAAGGAACTGGGTCTCACCTATGACGAGGCCGAACGCCTCAAGCGCGGAGGGCAGGTCGACGGCGTGGCCCAGGAGGAGGCGGATGCCATCATCCAGAGTTCCTCGGATGACATCATTAACGAAATTACCCGTTCTCTGGATTATTTCAAGGGGACGTTCATGCATGAGAACGTACACCGTGCCATGATTTCCGGCGGTTGTTCCCTGATCAAGGGCTTTGTGCCCCGACTTACCGAAATGACGGGAGTAGAAGTCGAAGTGTTGAATCCTTTTGCCAATATCGAGATCGATAAGGCTGTGGAGAAAGAACTTATCCGGGAAGCGGCGCCCCAGATGGTGGTTGCTCTCGGTCTGGCCGTGAGGAGGATTGGGGACCGATGATCCGCGTCAATCTGTTACCCGTCAAGAGACGCAAGAAGAGAACACCGGTCCCACCCTTCGTTGTTGTCCTGGTTCTCGTGCTCCTTTTGATGGGCATCGGCCTGGCTTTCACGACCCACAACCTCAATAAAACCATTGAGCAATATGCGGCTGAGAAGGCGGCGAACGACCAGCAGATCCAGGAGCTGAGCCGGATTATCAAGGACGTGGATGACTTTGAGGCGAATAACCGGGAATTTGAACAGAAGCGGAAAGTCATAGAAGATCTCCAGACTTATCAGAACGCTCCCGTCCAGTTGGTGAACGAGATTGTGTCCCGCATGACCGACAACGTATGGCTCGATTCGCTTACGGAGAGCCAATGGAATATCAGTCTTGCTGGAAGGGGCTATTCGAATGCGGATATCGTGGCCTTTGTTGAGAGCCTTAAGTCTTCAGCCGTTTTGAAGGATGTAGTGCTTGTCCAGACCAGGCGGGCTCAGGAACAGGGTGTGGCCGTTTACGCATTCACCATTACCATGCGGATGCAGGTATAGAAGGGGCACGGCTCTCTTATGGCTCTTGAATTGAAACCAGGTGTTAAGCTGGACCTCGCCAAGACTCCCAAGTGGGTTCAGATCATCATCATTGTGATCTTTGTCGCGGGTGTTGGTGCGGGCTACTTCTTCCTGCAATACAAACCCAAGAGCGAGCAGATCGACGGGCTTATTGCAACCATACAGAAACAGCAGAACGATATCAGTGTGAAGAAGGCCAAGGCCGCACGCCTTGAGGAACTGAAGAAGGAGAATGAATGGCTGAAGTCCCGCCTCAAGGAGTTGACGGAACAATTGCCCGAAGAAGGCGAAGTCTCAGGCCTTCTCCGCCAGATATCCGACCTGGGCAAGTCCGCCGACCTGGAAATTCTGTCCTGGGTCCCTGGGCGCAAGCGGACTAACCCAAGCGGTCTTTACGAAGAAATTCCCGTGGACGTGGCCTTGAACGGTACGTATCACAATCTCGGAGCCTTTTTCAGCAAGATCAGCCAGATGACGCGGATTGTCAATATCACCGGCATCCGCATGTCGGGAAAGGATAAACTGGGCGTTGGATTTACGGCGACGGCCTTTACTCGGATTCCCGTACCGGCGGAGGGCGGAGGAAAGTAAGTGGGTAAAGTTCCTGGATACAGATGGGGTATCATGCTCTCGGTCCTGCTTTGCGTCTTACTGGTTACGACCGGTTGCGGTGAGAGAAAGAAGCAAGCCGCTGACGGACCCAAACCCCGGGCCGCGGCTCCGGTGCAGCCGTTTGACCCTGCGGCTCGGGCAGCGCAACTCAAGCCCAAACAGTCGGTGTCTTACATCGGGGCGCAGATGCGGGATCCTTTTGAGAGCATCGTGGCGGCACGCAAGGCCGAGGAGGATGTCCGTCAGAGGGTGGGCCGCGCGCCGTCCCCGCTTCAGAGATACGACGTACAGAGTTTCAAACTTATAGGAATTATCGAGAAGTCTGATGGAAACGTGGCCATGCTGATTGCCCCGGACGGAAAGGGGCACATGGTGGAAGAAGGAATGCCTCTGGGGATGAATGAGGGTCGGATCTCGAGAATTCTGGCCGATGTGGTGGAAGTGGAAGAGGTTCGAAGGAATTACCGGGGTGAGCAGGAGCGGAAGATCATTCCCCTTGTTTTGCCCAAGCCCAAGGAGGCGGAAACAGAAACCTGGGACTATTCAGGGAACGAAGGCCAATAAGAGGAAGAACTATGAAGCGTAGATCATTCCAGGGCGTACTGATTTTTCTCATAATGTCCGTGCTTTCGGCCTGTGCCACGGGCGGAGCGCAGCGGGCTGGGGATGGCTCACCCGAAGGAGCCAGCGGGCCCCGGATCACGGACATCTCTGTACGTGACCAGGGCGAGTTTCAGGTTATCGATATAGAGGCGGACAGCCCGCTGACGTTCACCCTGTACAAGCCTTCCGATCCTTTTCGTGCCGTCCTCGAGATTCCTTCGGCCAGTTTGGGCGATTACGTAGAGAGAATCCTCGTGGACCGCGATTCCATCTTTGAGATCGTCCCCAACCAGGTGACCACCCCCAGTACGATGGCCCGTTTTGAGATTGGTCTGACCGCTCCGGTGGATATTTCCCCCAGAGCTGAAGGCAACCATCTTTATCTGGAGGTCCCCAAAGTTGCTCTGAGCGAGGGCGAAGTTTTTGCCGCCCCGAAGCCCGAGGTCACGCCTGAGCCCGAACCGGTCGCTGCCATGGAAACGCCGCCGACCCCCTCGGATACGGTTCCCGAGGCATCATCCTGGGAGCGGTATCCTGTTCCGGTGACGTCGGCAGGGACCGTACCGCGTCTGGGTCAGGGCATGAAGGCTGGTGAAAAGATTACGGACATTTCATTTGAAGATGCGGAGGAGAGGGTCCTCGTTCACATCCGGACTGACGGCACTGTGCTTCCCAAGGTCTATTACATATCAGACAAGCAACGTCTCATCGTGGATTTCCCGGGCGTAACCTCTGGCATCCAGGGGAACGTGGAGCCGGTTATTTCACCGGTGAGCTCTCTTCGCGTCGGAACCTACAAAGGGGATGCACGCGTCGTCATCGATTTCTACGGCGAAGCTCCTCACGACGTGGTCTCATCTGAGCATGGCGTGGTGGTTTCGGTGGACAAGAAAATTGTCATTGTTCCACGGGAAGAAGGAGAAGAATCGCCCGTAACCGAATCGGGGATGGCCGGGAAGGCGACCTTGGGGACCGCGACAACACCCGAGACCGTTGCCGCCGTGGACAAAATTGCTCGGCAGGTCAAGAAGACCCAGGCCGCCAAGCGGATCACGCTCAATTTCCAGAATCATGATGTCGTACCGATCTACCGTCTGCTTGCCCGTGTTGGAGGTCTCAACCTGGTCGTTCATCCGGAAGTGAGGGGAACCATCCCTGACCTGTATCTGGAGGATGTTCCCTGGGATCAGGCCCTGGATATCGTGCTCCGGCTGGCAGGACACGGAAAACAGCTGGACGGAAATATCCTTCGTATCGCCCCGCATGACGTTTTTGCCAGGGAGTACGAGCAGGTGGCCAAGAACCGGGACGCGGAAGTGAAGGCGGCCAATCTGGTGGAGATCACGATTCCCATCAACTATGCCGAAGCCAACGCCGTACAGACGGCCATTGACCAGAGCAAGGTTCTGAGCGCCCGGGGCAATATTACGGTGGATGGCCGGATGAACACCATCATTGTCAAGGACACTCAGGCGAGCGTGGACAAAGTGGCCGAGCTGGTCAGGAAGATGGACATCCCCAAGCGGCAGGTCATGATCGAGGCCCGGATGGTGACCATAAATACCAGCAAGAACCGGAGCCTGGGGATCAACTGGTCTGCAGATTACATATGGACGGATGAAACCATCGATGTCATCGGTAGCGTGGCCACCAATGTGGGACTTCAGTCTGCGCTCCCGAATATTGGCATGACCATAGGAAATCTCATCGAGAACAACGTGGCGCTGGACATCCAGTTGGCCGCCATTGAGGAAACAGGGGATGGGAAAACGCTGGCCAACCCCCGTGTACTCACCATGGATAATGAAAGTGCAACGGTGAAACAGGGGACCAAGATTCCCTATAAGACCGTTTCCGACCAGGGGACGGAGACGGCCTTTGCAGACGCAACCCTAAGCCTCAACGTCACGCCAAGGATCACGCCGGGGGGCTTCGTGCAGATGAAAATCAATGCCACCCAGAACATTGTGGGTGACATTACGCCCGACGGAGTGGCCATAGATATCCGCGAGGTGGATACGAACGCCCTTGTAAAGGATGGCGAAACCATCGTCCTGGGCGGCATCTACACCAAGGATGACAACGAGGGTTATACCAAAGTCCCCATCCTCGGCGACATTCCGGGGTTGGGATGGCTGTTCAAATCTCAACTCAAGACGAACCAAGTGAACGAGCTGCTCATCTTTGTGACCCCGCGCATTGTCAAGGAGGATCGCCCGATCTGACTGCGGCAAACGTCTCTCCTGGGCTTTTCAAACTCCGCAGACTGCCGCCCCTTGTGAGGCGGCAGTTTTTTTCTGGTAGACAATTTTATGCTCCCGTTTCTGGACCATGGCGGTTTGCCGGTAAAGGAACAAATTAAGTAGAATGGGGTCCCGGACCAACCGGGAAACCTCATATTTAACTGGAACGATTATGGACCGACTTCGTTTTCTCACTGCCGGGGAATCTCACGGGCCGGGGCTATGCGGCATCCTTGAAGGGATACCGGCCGGGCTTGCGCTTTCAACGGAACCCATTGATAGCGACCTGAAGAGGCGCCAGAAAGGTTATGGGCGCGGCGGCCGGATGAAGATCGAATCGGACCGGGCACGTATCTATTCCGGCGTTAGGTATGGGCTCACCCTGGGAAGCCCCATATGCCTGCTTGTGGAGAACAGGGACTGGCAGAACTGGGAGAGAGGGATGTCACCGCTAGCTTCGGATGCAGGTGGCATCGAACCGGTTGTGCGTCCGAGGCCTGGACATGCGGACTTGGCGGGCGCTCTAAAGTACGGCCATCAGGACGTCCGGAACATCCTTGAACGGTCCAGTGCCCGCGAGACGGCCATGAAGGTGGCTCTGGGGGCTGTTGCGAAGCAACTGCTGCTGGCGGTCGGGATCCGGGTGATGAGTTATGTCCGTGCCATCGGGGAGGCCTACACGCCGCTCTCTGCTTTGGGAGGACACGACCCGACGGATCTCTTCCGGGCCGCCGAGGAATCGGACGTCCGATGTCCTGACCCCTCCGTATCGGGCCTCATGCGGCAGGCTATAGACAAGGCCATGAAAGAAGGTTATTCGCTGGGGGGAACCTTTGAAATTGTGGCCACTGGGGTTCCTGCGGGGCTGGGAAGTCACACACACTGGGACCGGCGCCTGAATGCCCGGCTTTCCTACGCTCTTGCCGGGATTCAGGCCATAAAAGGGGTCGAGGTCGGTCTTGGTTTTGAGATGAGTCGGAGGCCCGGCAATGAGGTCATGGATGAGATATTTCATGGGGCTCCAGGATATTTTCGAAAGACCAATTTTGGTGGCGGACTGGAAGGCGGGATTAGCAATGGCATGCCCATTGTGCTCCGGGCCGCCATGAAGCCTATTCCCACGTTGCGCCGCCCTCTGCGGTCGGTGCACCTCCAGACCCACGAGGCTATGGAGGCGGCGTATGAACGGTCCGATGTCTGCGCCGTTCCGGCCGCAGGGGTCATCGGCGAAGCCATGGTCGCCCTTGTTCTTGCGGATGCCCTTCTTGAGAAGTTTGGAGGGGACTCTCTCGATGAACTGAAACGGAATCACCATGGCTACATGGAATACCTTAAATCGAGATGAACGCGGGAAGAGATATTCTGTTCCAAACCGGAGAACCCTAGATGAACATTATTCTGGTCGGGTTTATGGGTTCGGGCAAGACCTCGGTCGGGCATGAGATTGCCCGGCGTACGGGATTTCGTTTCCTGGACACGGACGAACTCATCGTCAGCCGGGAGGGGGCCAGTATCCCAGCCATTTTCAGGGACAAGGGGGAGCCCTATTTTCGTGAATTGGAATCCGAGATCATCGCGGAGGTTTCCTATCGGACCAACCTTGTCATTTCCACGGGGGGCGGTGCGGTTCAAAACCCCGAGAACGTGCGGTTGCTTCGACAAACCGGCGCCTTGGTGTGGCTGAAAACATCTCCCGAGGTCATCCTTCGCCGGACCATGTCTGAGCAGGGCGCGCGACCCCTTCTGAACGTGCAGGAACCCCTCAGGGAAATCAATAGACTCTTAAGAAAAAGGGCAGCGTACTATGAGCAGGCAGACCTCGCGGTGGATACGAGCTATATCACCATCGGTGAGGCGGCGCAGGAGATTTGCGACCAACTTGGTCTGGGAGGGCAGCGGTTGGAGGTATCACTGGGGGACCGGTCGTACGAGATTTTGCTCAACCCGGGCATTCTTCGAAGCCTGTCAGCCCGGCTCTGGGCTTTGAGGCCCTCCCGAATTGCGGTTGTTTCCAATCCGACCGTTCATGCCTTGTATGGCCCCCGGGTGGCCGAGTCGTTGCGTGCTCGTGGACTGCAATTCTTCCCGATTCTGGTCCCGGATGGGGAGGAGTACAAGGACCTCCTCTGGCTGTACAAGGTTCTGGGCGATCTGCTTCGGCATGGTTGTGACCGCAGAAGTGTCGTGGTGGCTCTCGGCGGGGGCGTGGTTGGCGATATGGCCGGCTTTGCGGCGGCCACCTTCATGAGGGGCATCCGCTGCGTACAGGTTCCGACAACGCTGCTGGCCCAGGTGGACAGCTCGGTAGGGGGAAAGACCGGCGTGAACCACCCTCTGGGCAAAAACATGATCGGGGCGTTTCACCAGCCCTCGCTGGTCGTGATTGACCCGGAAACCCTGCAGACCCTTCCCCAGAGAGAATTCCGTGCCGGTCTGGCTGAAGTGATCAAGTACGGAGTCATCTGGGATGCGGAACTCTTCGAAATGCTGGTTAGGGACAGGAAAGACATCTGCGCCCTGGGGCCCAGACTTCACGAGGCGATCGTTCGGTCATGCCGGATCAAGGCAACTGTGGTGGGGCAGGACGAAAAGGAATCCGGAGTCCGCGCGATCCTGAATTTTGGTCATACGGTGGGCCATGCGTTGGAAGCGGTGACCGGATACCGACGCTACCTCCATGGCGAGGCCGTAGCCGTGGGGATGTGTGCGGCTTCTGATCTGGGCGTCCGTACCCGGTTATTGGCCAGGCAGGATGCCCGCCGGATCGTCAATCTCATCCATGATTACGGCCTACCCACGCGGATCCCCTCAGACCTTTCCCTGGAGGCCATGGCCCGGGCCATGCTGCATGACAAGAAGGCCGAGGCCGGAAAGGTCAAATTCGTTCTTCCCACCGCCATCGGAATGGTCCGCCTTGTGGACCATGTCCCGTCCTCAAAGCTGCGTGAGACACTCGAGGCTTGCCGGGATAAATAGACTCGTTTCAGAACGAAGAAAAATGAGGGACCACAAGCTTCTGCAACTCGGCATGAACCGGATGTGAGCCGGCCAGAACATTGCCCTCCCAGATACCGGTGGACGTACCGGAAAAATCGCTCATAAATCCTCCTGCCTCGTGGATCAGCAAACTGCCGGCGGCGACATCCCATGGTTGGAGGCCGATTTCCCAGAAGCCATCCACGCGTCCCGCGGCCACATAGGCCAGGTCCAAAGCCGCGGAACCGGCCCGGCGAATATCGCTCACCCTGAGAAAAACGTCCTTGAACGAGGCGAGGTAGGCCTCGAGGCGGTGACGTTGCTTGAAGGGAAAACCGGTTGCAACCAGGCAGTCCTCAAGAGAGCCGGGCTTCGATACAGACAGTCGTTTTCCGTTCAGATAT
>QJVM01000112.1 GCA_003235715.1 Nitrospirota bacterium | reverse complement strand
GACTCCGCCCGGGGAAACCGTGAGGCTGCCGGTGGTTCGGATAAGGTTCACCTTCACGGGTTTCGCGGCGAGAACCAGGTTCTGGCCCATCTGGTCCTGCACCTCCATCGTCACCTTGATATCGCCGCCCGCAGCAACCCGGTCCAGATCCCCGGCCTCAAGAGGAACCGTGATCTCGGCTTCGGGGACTCCCTCTCCGGACCGCTCGGCCAGCGTGCCGGCGCCATTGGCCACCGTGACGGACCAGCGGCTCACCCCGTGAGGTGCCTCGACCACGGGCCGGAGCGTCAAGGAGGTTTGGTCGGCCTTCCGCATAACCGTCGGGCCGCCGGCCGCATCAAAGTTCGTGACCTCATCAAGGTTCAGGCTGGCCGGGGCAACCGTCAGATTGCCTTTGGTCCGGACCGGGTTCACCGTGACGGGCGCCGACGCCAGTTCCACCGTCTGGCCTTTGCTGTCCACCACTTCCATGGAGGCCCTGATGTTACCGCCGGCCGCCAGGGCCCCGAGGGTATTCAGGTCAAGGGGGAGCAGAATCTCGGCGGGCGGGAGCCCTTTTCCGAACTCCGTGAATAGCACGCCAGCATCGTTGGACACCTTCAGGGTCCATCGTTCTATGCTGTAGGCCGAATCCACCGCGGGACGAAACTGTAACCCGGACGCATCAATTTTGCGCGAGATATCCAGTTGTACGGTTTCGGGCTTCTCCATGGCCAGCGCATCGAAATTCTCCACCTCATCGATGTTCAGGCCTTCCGGAGAGACGCCGAGATTCCCTGTCGTGGGAAACAGGTACGTGACCATGTAGTAGTACACCATCCTCGAAGCCACGCTCTGAAAGATGGGCACCAAATTGGTCTCGGAGGTGGCCTTCCAGATCTCCCCCCGGTTGCCTTCCGCAATCTCGGTGAGAAATTTGTTCTTCGTGGCTACGGGCATATAGTCAATGGTATAGAGGTGAAAATTGTCGATTCCCCGTGACGCGTTGAGCACGTCGTCACTCTTGTAGGCGCTGTTCAGGTCCTCCCCGTCGGAAAAGACCACCATGAACCGGGGTTCGTTCTCGGGCGTCGCCCGGATGAGATCGAGACCGGCCAGTATGCCCTCGTAAAGCACCGTGGTCGAGGTCGTGTGGTCCTTGTATATCCCGGAGACAAAGTTCTTGAGTTCAACCACCTGCTGGGACGCAAAAGTCTTGACGTGCAGGTCGCGCCCCCCCAAGTTCACCGGATCCTTGCTGAACACCACCACCTGGACGTGGTCAATGGGTCGGGCAATCTTCAGCAGTTCGTCCACGCCCTCAAGAAGGGGCTTGACCGCGTTCCGCTGGATCATGGAGAACGAATTGTCCAGGACAAGAACGATATTCCGGGGAACATCCAGGCTTTCCGAGACAGGCTCCGCAGAAAGGATCCTGGCGGTTCTGCCGGCAGCGGTCACGGTGAAGTTCTCCTGGTTCAACCCGTGTACAGGATTACCGGAAGGGTCCTTCACGGAAAGCAGTACCTTGTCGTCACCGAACATCTGCTCGATGGACACCACGTTCTCCGGAGCCGTCGTGGTTATCGAAAGCCCGGTCTCGGCCATGGCCAGACCGTGGACACCCAGAAGCAGACCCATCAATAACGCTATTACTCTGATTCGCATACAGCCCTCCTTAACCGATCTTAGAGTCGTCCAGCAGGGCGCTCCGGTACGGAGCCCCCTGTTGGAGGTCAAACCATCATCTGATGTTTCAAATAATGTGGCCCCCTCAGCCTTAAGGGGTCCCCTCACCTGAGTTTAAGCGCAGGAACGTCAGTGAAACCTGATGAATCGGCAGGACCTCAAACGTCTAAGGCCCTTCAGAACATGATTCAGTTTCCACCCCTTTATCCCCTCTGTCAACAAGAGAGCAGGCCCTCATGGAGGTGGAGTCCAGCGCCTCGTCCAAATGCAGGGGAAATGGAGGCCTGCTTCCCGTCATCCGCGATCCTATACGTATATATATGTATCAGGTGCAGAAGGTCATCGGGCGGAAATGACGGTAAATTATCCGCCGGTCTGTTACTTGCCGGGTTCGGCCGGCGGTTTGGCCGGCGGGGCATACCATTGCTCCTTCGGCACCACGACCGAGTTGTCCGGCTGGGACAGGAAGTGGGGAGACATGATCTGCACCCCCGCCTCATTGAAGTGATCCTGGATGACGGTGTGGAGTTCCGAAAGGATGAAAACCCGCTCTTCGGGCCGGTCGATGGCGAAGCGAAGTTCGTATTCCACATAGAAATCCGACAGCGCGCGCTGGAGCACCGTCGGGTGAGGCCATTTCCGGGCTCCCGAGATCTTTCCGACGGCGTTCAGGAGAAGGGCATGGACCTGGCGCCACGGGGCATCGTAACCGATGGTCAGCGTGGTGGAGATCCAGAGGCCGTCCTCCCGGGAGAGCCGGGTAAAGTTTGTGACGCTCGAGCTCACGATGACCCCGTTAGGGATGGTGATCCACTCCCGTTTCAAGGTCACCACCTTCGTACTCATGAAACCGAGGTCCTGGACGGTTCCCTCGATCTCCCCCACTTTCACGTAATCCCCCGGGCGGAGGGCCCTGGAGTACGCGATCATGAGTCCTCCCATGACGTGGCTCACGAAACCGCTGGAGCCGAGGGAAAGAATGACCCCGGCAAACACGCTGATCCCCTTGAAGGCCGCGCTGTCCGACCCCGGGATGTAGGGGTAGGCGATGGTCAGCGCGAAGAGCCAGATGCCCACCAATACAATCCGGCGCGAAGCCCGTGCGGAGTCCGGGTGAAGCCAGGGAACCGTGACGGACCCTCTCTCGACGCTGGCAAAAAAGCCGGAAATACCCGCCGCGATCACCTTGGTCAGCCACACGATCAGGATCACGGTCGCAATACCCGGCATGGCACGTACGATCCCGAGGGAGAAGTTTTGTAAGGTATTCAGGAAAAACTCGGCGGACTGGCGCGACCAGGACTGAGTGTAAAAGAACTGGCGGAAACAGAAGGTGATCCAGACATAGGTCGCAACCAGGACCAACGTCCAGACCAACAGCCTGATCACCAACTGCTCGATGCGGAGCAGAATGGGCAACAGGTTGACCCCCGCAATGGAAAAACGCTGTTTCGAGGCGCTGATTACGCGGTCCACCCGGTCAGCGGTTGCCTTCCGGACCCGCAACAACAGCAGGAAGAAGATCGCGTATACCAGCGTGGCCGCTGCCGAAAGGCCCAGGCCGCGCACAATGACGGGCAAATGCATTTGCTCGGCGCGGTCGGTCAGGACCTCCTGCAGGTTTGCCACGGTCACCCGGGTCAGGTCCTCGAGCGTCTCCCCGGAGTTGGGGTCAAGGTCTTCCGGCAAAAGGGCGAGGAGGAGGCCCTTCTGTGTCCCGATGATCACTCCGGAGACGTCGCCGAGAGTTGCCTTGCCCCACGTGACTTCCAGATCCGCTCGGGGAGGAAGGGCCTTGATGCGCGCGACAATTTTTGCGGCACGGTCAGCCGAAGTCTCTTCCGTCGAGGCCGCGCGCAACACCACGATGGTTCGGCCCCACACCTGAACAGGCACGGGGTTGCCCGTCTGCACGTATTGGTTCTTTACAGGGGCTTCCTTTACCGTGGTCTTCGGTGTTTCTTTCGCCGACACCTTCGGCGTGGGCTTGGAGGAGGGTTCTGATCCAGGTTCCGGCGAAGTCTCTGGCACCGTCCCCGGTGCCGTCTCCAGTGCAGACCCTGGTGCAGGCTCGGATGATGCCTGTGAATCGGGCGAAGATGCGGGTTCTGGCGGTGGTTCCACCGCAGGTTCAGCCGGTGTGTCCGGCGCATTCGCCGCCGGTGCTACAGATTCGTTGACCGTGTCGGCAAAGGCGAGGTCGAGATGAGGACCAGGGAAAGGCTGACCCCACAGGCCCGAAACAACCAGGACGCCGACAAAAACCACGATAACCAATAAGCCGAACCTTGGGGTTTCTTTGTCGAACATCGGTTAAAGCCTCCGCGAACCCGAATGAATAAGCACGTTTCTGCCTTGCGTCAGTTTCGTGAAATCAGTTTCCCGTTGTCAAGAACAAGGGAAAGGCTCTTCTCAACCTCCGGGCGTGCACTCATGGGATCATGACTTTCACGACCCTTGTAACGGACCGTAATGACCCCGTCGGCAATCGTTAGACCATCGACAGCAATCCGGTCGCCAAGTAGAACCGCGTTGGTTCCGGTGGAGCGCCCGCCTTGTGCCACGGCTACAGCCACGTAATAAAAGGTACCGCTGCCACCCGGGTCCTGAACCAGGATGAGGGCCGCATCGGGTTCCCCGTCGCCTTCAAGATCACCGGCCACCGGCTCTCCGAGAACAAAGGTCCTGACCTTTGTGGCCGACCCGGGGTTGATGGCTATTTCCGATCGGCCGTCATGGAGGGATACGGCCTTCCCCTCGATGAAATAGGTCGCGTTAAATGGGTCTGGCCCACGGCCGGGCCCGGCACAGCCCATGAGCCCGGCGAGCATGCAGACAGAGAACCACCGGAAATGCAGGGAAGCGGCTCCTAGCAGCTGTATGGTATTCGGATACATGGCTCAGGCATCACCTGTCGTGTGGGTTCTGCTCTGCCCTGAAAGCACGCAGGTCTTCAGAAAATTCGGGGTCCACGGTCTCTATGGCCTTCCACAGCCGTGAAATATAGTCCGGGGGAAAGGTGTATATGGGCAGGTCTTCCTGCTCCACGAGGCCGCGTTGCTCCGGTGTCAAACCGTAATATATGGTCATCAGGATGTCGCTGCTGGCCCAGGGGCTCTTCAGAAAATATCCGTGCCCGTTGCCCGTGTCCGAGCCCTCGGCATCGGTCACGTTGATGAAACTGATCCGCTCCCTGTAATCGATCAGCGCCTGCCGGGCAAGCGGGTGCATATCACCCCCCTCCCTGTCCCAAAGCTGTCCAAGGCGCCGCCGACGCGTCAGAAGCTGTGACAGGTTGAGGGCCTTGTCGTGCCCCGATATGTAGATGGACAGGTGTTTCGATACGTTGAATATTCCATCTGCCGCATAGGAACCGAACACGCCGCGATCAAGGTCACTCCCAACCAGAATGACGTTGGCGAGCCGCAGCTCTTTCCAGATTTCGTCCGCGGTCTTGTCCCGATAGATGAGCGCCAGTTGTTCCAGAGCGCGGGCCACCAACCGGGTCCCGTTGCTGTACCCGATGACATGGACCGCCTCGGCATCCGTATGTTGTCCAATGAACTCAAGCAGCAGGCGCAAATTGCGCGCATAGCCCGCCGAGGTGTCGGAGTCCTTGACATAGGCAAATTTGCTGGGGGTGGATGGCCAGGCGTAAGCGACGAAGGCCCCGTCGTAGCCGAGAAAATGCCAAAGCTCGGCGGAAACAAGAACCGGATTCTCGTATACGACCTTGTACCCATGAACGTATACATACACGTGTTTCCTCTTCGATGCCGCGAGCTGCGCGTTTATGGCATCGGCAAACATTCCGGTGGCATCCGGGGGCAGGGATGCCTCGTCCAGTACACTCATGTCGAACCAGTAGGGGATGGTGCTCCCCATCGTGCCCCATTCGTGGACATTCGATATCTTCACGGGAAAATATTCGGTTCGCGCTTTCAACATCGAGACAGCCCGCGCGAAATCCCAGGAAAACTCCCTCTTGCCGAATTGAATTTCGGCGAGGCCCAGCCGGAGAACCTGGCCACGATCGTTTCGATAATACTTCTCAGGGTCTTCTTTCCCCGCGGGCGCCCTGTCGGTCGCGAACAGGATTCCGTCATAGGGTATCCGGTCAAACGGATAGGTTTCCGGAAGGGGGTTGAGCAAGCCGTCGCCGTACACATCGGGAGCCGGCATGAGTTCAATCTCGTCCACGGGCGTGCTGGCACACCCGCCTGAAACGACCAGCAGGAAGAAACCGGCGAGCAGGAGGACCCTTTTGTAATCTATGGATTTCATCATCTGAAGAGGTTACAGCGATGCCTAGAATAATTCACGGCTGCATATCGAGAAATCGCTCAAATCGGTTCTATTTACATTCTGGACGAAGCCTCTGAAATCGAACGCCCCTTCAGCCGGGGCAACCCTCTGCTTGAATTGAATGAGTTGGTTCCCCGGAGCATTTCCTGCAATAAACAAAATCGAAAGACTCACGTTTCGGCCTTCTTTCAGCCGGGGCACGTGATACGGCCTCCGGGACAAATGCTAGCCCGGCGGGTGCTCCATCCGGAGCGTAATCGATTCATCGACACTGCGCAGGTGGAGGTCTCGCTGGGGAAAGGCGATCTCGATCTTTGCTTCCCGGAAACTCCTGTCTATCTCCTGGTGAATCTCGCTAAGAGCCCGCAACCTGTTGTCCACGTCCAGAACCCAAGCGCGGACTTCGAAGTTAAGCGAGCTTTCCCCGAAGGCCACAAAGAGAACCTGGGGGGCGGGCGACTTGGCTATGAATTCATTTCTCCCGGCACAGGCCAGAAGCTTCTCCATGACCAGAGGGACGTTGGAACCGTAGGCCACACCCACGGCGATGGCAAGCCTCGCCTGCCGGTTGCTGAGCGTCCAGTTGGTGACCTGGTTGTTGATCAGGTCCGCATTGGGGATGACCAGTTCCGCCTCCTCAAAGGTCCGCACCGTCGTGGCCCGAAGACCGATTTCCTTGATGCTGCTCCAGTTGCCCCCCAGTTCTATGGTGTCCCCCACCCGGAGCGGACGCTCAAAGAGCAGGATCAGTCCGCTCACGAAATTGTTCACGATGGCCTGGAGGCCGAATCCAATGCCGAGTCCCAGTGCGCTCAGGATGATGGTGAGTTTGGTGAAATCCAGCCCGAGCAAGCCAAGCGTCAACAGGAAGCCAATAAAGATAATGAAATACTGAATCAACCGGGAAACGGATATCCTCACCCCGCGTTCTATCTCGCGCCGCGTCACCACCTCGTCGAGAAGCACCTTCGGAAGAATCCAGGACAGAAGGAAAGAGCCGTACAGCATACCGACCGCCGCAATCACAAGCCCCACAGTGACGCGCAGGGACCCGGCATCAAAGCCGAGGGACAGGAGGCCCGATGTAGCCTCACCGACGCTTCCGTATACACCCCATGCCGTCAGGATAATAGGGAGCGCGGCAAAACCCAGGATCGCTGCCTCCACAAGGAAGCCCATTCGGCGACTGAGGGGTTCGGCGTCGTTTCGAAGCAGCTTGATCTTCCAGAGGGGCGAATCGAAGAACGCCCAACGGAGACCTCCCCGAACCATATACACAAACATGCCGAAAGCCAGGGCAATCGTCAGCGAATAAAGGGAAGACTCAAAGAGGTAGGCCGCAATCCCCTCCTTGCCCAGGAGTTGGGTGATCACAATGACTCCGGCAAGCAGGGGACCACTGCGAAGGGTCCACACCCAGCCCTGGCCATCAGCCTCGTGGACAGCTTCGCGGATCCAGCGCGGGAAGAACCAGAGGACCAGAAGACACACCGATAACGTATAAAGCCTGTACAACGGAAGGGGAAGAACCACGGCCGTGAGCACTCTGGTAAGGATAAAGATGGTCATCGTGCCATAGGCCGCCTGCCTTTTCCATCCAGGGGCAATGACACACCCCAAGAGACGGATAAAAGCGATCCCGCCCACGATGGAATGGAAGAGCTTCATAAGGACGGGAAACCTTATGAACTCGTAAAACACGAGTTGGATCAGGATCACGACAAAGAAACCGGTGGAAAGAGGGCGGGCAGCGAGAACGCGCCAGCGGTCCGAGGCCTCAAGGGCCCTTCGGTTCCGATATACGGTGAACGTCACCAGGACAAGGAGAAGGGACTGCAGAACAAAGCTCAGCATGTGCCGCGTCATGAACCGCCTGGTGCTGGTTGACCATGATAGCGCGCCAAAGTTCTCCATCACCGAATGCCACAATTCCTTCCTGAACTGGGAAAAGTAGTCCGGAGAAAACATGGGGGGAGAGGCGGCCAGAATGTAGTCGCGACGAAACGTCGAAGAAAAGTCCCGCGTTTCCGCTTCCATGGCGTCGAAGCTCGACTTGATCGCCGCTCCTTTGGCCTGGATTCTCAGCATGGTATCGAGTTGCTCGCGGATAAGGTTCAAGGCCGTATCTATGGTCCGATGGGCCTCGGAAAAGGCCGACTTGAGCATGTCCGGGGTCTGGTCCGTGAGCAGGCGGGATTCCCAGCTGCTCCAGCGGTTTTCCTCCGCCATCCACTCCGTGTTCCACCCGGCCAGGCGCCTGATGGTGGCGGCCAGAGGCCTGCCGATATCGCCGGACATATCCTGGCCGTTCTGGATGGCCTGGCCGATGGAGGTAAACCTGACCCAGTTGTATTCGCTTGAGGTCTTCACCGCATTCACCCGGGCGGCAGCTTCCTCTGCCATGGTCTGAAGACGCGTATATCTCCTTTCAAGTCCGGACACGTCCGGGAGGTTCTTTAACTCGGTCCTGAGGTTGAGCAGACGGGCAGACAACCCTGTTTTCAAAGGAATGATCTCGGACAGGTCCGGCAAGGGGGCCTCTTCCTGTGCGCGATCCCGGGCCGCACGCGGGGCCGACTGGCCTTCAGCCTCGGTAGATGGGGCTCCGACACCAGACAAAAGACCTTGCAGCGGAGCCCCCTGCACC
>QJVM01000068.1 GCA_003235715.1 Nitrospirota bacterium | reverse complement strand
GACCCCGGCTGACGTGACCCGGATCCAGGCCGTCACGGGCGAGGAGGGGTTTCACGAATTCCGTGTGCCGGCAAATCCCGATTATCTCGACCAGGACGATGACCCCGTTTGGGCCCACTATGTTTTCAGAGGGGACAAGAGCCGGCGAATCCTCAAACACCAGGATAACGGGGACTGTCATTTCCTGACCTCCACGGGATGTCGTCTTCCTCTGGCCCTACGCCCGCTGGTCTGTCGAATTTATCCCTATGATTTCCGTGACGGCCGCATCACGGGCATCGTCGAGGATCTCTGCCCGACCAGCCTTCTCGAATCAGGCCAGAGCCTGACGGCCGCCCTTGGCATGGAACAGACCGAGGAACCCGCCCGGTGGGTTGCCGATCTCTACCGGGAAATCATGGCTGAAGGTTCGGAAGGCCCTTTCCAGCCCACCCTGCCCCTGGCCGCCTGACCCGGAAGCCTAATCGACCTTACACCAACAAACGTTCCCTGAGACGCGCATACGCTGTTACGTTTTCCTTTCCGTCCGTGGCCGGGGAACATCCGCCAGCTGGTGTCGGTGGTCGAGCGGGCCATCCTGATGAACGAAAGCGGGATTCTCAACCTCGAAGATATCCGAGGGGAACTCTTCCTGCAAAGGGCCGGTGGAGAGCAGGGTTTTGTTCTACCGGATGAAGCCCTCAACCTTGAGGACCTCGAACAGAGCATGTTCCGCCAGGCCATGACCCGGTCCGGAGGAAATGCGGCCAGGGCGGCCCGCCTGCTAGGCATGAGTTACAAGGCCTTCCTGTACCGCCTCGAAAAATTCGACCTCAAATGAAGCATGGTCGGAGCGGCAGCCACCGGTCCGGGCGGTACCGCCAATCGTCCGCGCCCGTAAACCTGTATGTTCCGGCATCCGCCAGGTCAGTGATAGAGCGCCGGTAGATTTTCAGACACCATTTCTCCGCCACGATATTGCTCAGATCTTGGACAACATCCTTCTCGCGTCCGCAAGAAGCCTATTCCCAGAAAGCATCCTTTCTCTGTGCCAGTTGGACGTAAAGTCCGAAGGGGTCCTTCAGAATACAGACCCTCGCCGCCGGATCATTTGTTTCGCAGTGCATGGCGAACTCGGCCCCGGAACGGATCAGACGGTCCCGGTCGGCATCGAAGGAGTTTGTCCGGACCGCGAGATGCACCTGAAGCGGATGCGTAAGGTCCTTCACGGCAGCCGAGACGTTTCCCTCGGCAATCAGCTCGAAGATCAGGCCCGTCTCAGGGCACTGGATAAAGGCTACCGACCCGTCCGGGGCCGAGCGGAGCACCCGGAAACTCAAGTGACTTCCGTACCACTCCGCCGCACCGACCGGGTCCCTGACCACGAACCCGACATGTTCGACACCCTGGAATCCCATGGCGCTGTCACTCCTTCTGGGCCCTGGAACCCAGGCTGTCGACGTCCTCGTTCGCCCCGATGATAAACAGCAGGTGGTCCTCGCGAATAACCGTACCCGGCTGGGGGATGAATACCCGGCGGGCCCCGGCGGATTCGTGAATGGCCACGATCTGGCACCGGTATTTCTCCCGAAAGTTCAGCTCAGCAATGGTTTTTCCAACCATACTGGAAAGCGGTTTAATTTCCATGAGCGACAGATCCGGTCCCAGGGGCAAATACTCGGCAATGTTCTGTCCGGAAAGACTGTTCGCCAGTCGGACGGCCATATCCCGTTCCGGAAAAACCGTCGCTTCCGCGCCAATCAGCTTCACAATTTTCTCGTGGTCCTCGGAAGCAACCTTGGCGACAATGTTTTTTGCGCCCAGTTCCTTCAGGTGGAGGGCCGCGAGGACCGACGCATCCAGCTCATCTCCAAGGCTCAGGACCACCGTGTCCATGCGCTCCAATCCAAGCTCACGGAAAAGCCGGGGGTCAGAGGCGTCACCAAGGATGGCCTTGTCCACGTAAGCCTTGATGCGATCAATCCGTGCCTCGCTGGAATCGATGACCACCACGGATGCCCCCAGTTCCGAAAGCTTCCGTGCAAGATTAGTCCCGAAACTCCCCAGGCCGATGACTGCGATCTGTTTCATAATGCCTCCAGCTCTCTCCTGTTTGGATTACCCAATGAGAATCTGCTCCTCCGGATACCGGTAGGAGACCTTCGACCTTCTCCGTTCAATGGCGTACATGAGCGTCAGGGGTCCCAGCCTGCCGGAAAACATGAGGAGCGTGATCAGAAGCCGGCCTCCCGTGGACAACCCGGAAGTGACCCCCGTACTGAGACCCACGGTCCCAAAGGCCGAAGTACTCTCGAAGAGATACTCCAGAAACGTGCCCTTCGCAATGGTATGAGACACCCCCGCCTTCTCGGTAAGCAGGAGCGCCAGGGTTCCGGCAGCCACCAGCAGGTAGGCCACGATGCCAAGCACGACGGCTCTTTCCAGGTTGTTCCGGCTTACGGACCGGTCGAAGAGTCCTCGTGCCGTCGTCTTTCTCAATCCTGAAAAAACGATGACGATGAGAACACCCAGCGTGGTCACCTTGATTCCTCCGGCCATGGACCCCGGCGCCCCTCCGACGAACATGAGCAGCACGAGCACGAAAAGACTCGCATCCGACAGTGTCGAGATGTCCACGGTGTTGAATCCGGCTGTACGGGCCGTTATGGATT
>QJVM01000130.1 GCA_003235715.1 Nitrospirota bacterium | reverse complement strand
GACCTGCGACGCCTTGACCGGTTTGAATGCGATGAGTATTTGCGTATCCAAGTGCATTGCATTGACCTGAACGGAGATGTATGGGTAGCACAAACCTACCTATTCAATCCTGAATGCGGGAAAATGCTCGAAGACATCCCGTGGGATTACGCCCAGTTCGCTCACGGTGACATACGGCCTTTTCTTGGCTAGTCCCTTCACAAACCTTTCCTGAAATTCGTCCCGGTGCCAAGAGTGGAACATTTTCCATTCCGTGATAGTCTTTGACAAAAGGTGAAGGGGGACACGCACCATGACGCTTACGGCTGAGACACGCATACTTGACATCATCGAAAAACACCCTCATGTCCTGGACGTTCTCGTAGGTTTGTCGTCGGAATTTGCGCGATTGAAGAACCCATTCCTCCGAAAGACTCTTGGTAGGCGTGCAACGCTCGAACATGCAGCCCGAATGAGCGGCATTCCCTTGGAAGAACTGGTCGGGAATATTGAGAAAGCCATAGCCACTGGCCCAGCTTCCTTATCGGAACCGAAGGGAACCACTAAGATTGAAGTCATGAAGAATATCATCCGCGACCTTCACGCAGGGGCTTCCGTCGAGGAGCAAAAGGCGCGGTTCTCACAACTTCTTCAGGAGGTGAGCGCTGCCGAGATCGCAGAGATGGAGCAGTCCCTCCTGCAGGAAGGAATGCCGGCCGAGGAAATCAAGCGTCTATGCGACGTCCACGTACAGGTTATGGAGCAATCCTTCCAGGAGGTCAAGGAAGAGGCCTCAGATGTTCCTCCCGGGCATCCGGTGGATACCTTCTTGCGGGAGAACAGGGCGGTCGAGGAGGTCCTCGGAATCCTTGAGCCCTTATTCAAGAGCCTGAAGGATACGCCTGACCAAGGACTGGAAGTAGCCGAAGCGGCCCTCACAAGACTCAAGGAGGTAGACCGCCATTTTCTCCGCAAGGAGAATCAACTTTTCCCCGTCCTTGAAAAGCATGACATCACGGCACCTTCAAAAGTGATGTGGGCCCTTCATGACGATATACGGGACCTCTTGAGCACCGTGAGCGTCGAACTCAAGAAACGGGACAGCCGGGCTCTGCACGTCGATGGACTGATGCTGGTGACCATGATACGGGACATGATTTACAAGGAAGAAAAGATACTCTTTCCCCTATGCCTGCAAACCCTTGGGCAGGAGGAGTGGGGAATGGTAGAGTCGGGAAGCGAGGAAATCGGCTATACGCTCGTGAAACCCAGGGGGAAGTGGTCAGCGAAGGGGGCACTTCCACAAACCGGGGCAGCGGGGGCCCTGGTGAACCTCAGTGTTGGGACCCTCACGCCGGAACAAATTAATCTCATGCTCACCCATCTGCCCGTTGATATCACCTTTGTGGATGAGAATGATGAGGTTCGCTACTACTCCGCCGGCCCGGAACGCATCTTCCCCAGAAGCCCCGGAATCATCGGCCGAAACGTACAGAACTGCCATCCCCCCGCCAGCGTTCATGTCGTAGAGAAAATCGTCGGGGCCTTCAGAAGCGGAGAGAAAGATTCGGCGGAATTCTGGATAGAATTGAAAGGCCGCTTCCTTCATATCCGGTACTTTGCGGTCCGGGACGCAGTGGGCGCTTACAGAGGAACCGTTGAAGTTTCCCAGGACGTAACCGGGATTCGAGCACTCGAAGGGCAGCGACGTCTGCTCGACTGGTAGTTTTACACCGACAGGGTCTCCGAGAAAAAAGGATCCGTCCCGGAGAATTCAGGATTTCCTGGCCTTTGCAGCCGGTCCAACCTCTCGCAGCAGCCTACCGTCCTTATAACACACGAGACTGCAGCGGGCCGGGCGTTGTTTTCGTTGACCTCGCCTGAACAGTCCCCAAGCTCTGTCTCCGTGGTCCATCCCTTAGTAGAGCCCCCCATACTCATGTCGTATTCCCCGGAATCCATGGGTATGACCGATATCATAGACGAGTCTCCGGAGTCGCCGTATCATAGCCACCATTGTCCCTCAACGGGCGATATATCAAATAATCTTGATATCTAACACTGAAGTGTGAAAAGGAGCTAGAACAATGAGCATGTTTTGTTACCAGTGTGAACAGGCGGCAAAGGGGACGGGCTGTGACCGGATTGGCGTGTGCGGGAAGAAGCCTGACGTTGCAGAGCTGCAGGATATCCTCGTCTACCAGACGAAGGGTATCGGGTATCTTGCCCACGAAGCCCGCAAGTTGGGCGCTGTAGATTCCGACGCGGACCGCTTTGCGGTAGAGGCCCTTTTCACGACCGTGACCAACGTGAATTTTGATACGGACCGCCTGATGCAATGGATTGTCAAAGCCGAGAGCATCAGACAGAAAACCGAGGAACTCCTGCGCAAGACCTACCAGGCCAAGCGGGTGGGCTATGATGATGAGACCTGGCCGGTTGCAGCAACCTACAAGGCCCCTTCAACCGCCGCCGACGCGAGCCGGGATGCGCAGACCATTGCGGGAATTCGTCCGAATTCCGAACCGGTGAACGAAGATATCCGCTCGCTCCGCCATATCCTGCTCTACGGGCTTAAAGGAATGGCCGCCTACGCGGACCATGCCTTCATCCTGGGCAAGGAGGACGACACCATATATGCCTTCTTTCATGAGGCCCTGAGCGCCCTCACGGACGATACGCTCGATGTCTCCGCCATGGTGGACCTGAACCTCCGGTGTGGTTCCACAAACATCCGGACCATGGAACTCCTCGATGAGGCAAACACGTCCACCTATGGACACCCGATGCCTACAACCGTCTCGACGACATTGAGGGAGGGGCCTGCCATTATCGTTACAGGGCACGATCTTCTGGACCTCGAGGAACTGCTCCGACAGACGGAAGGCACGGGCGTTAACATCTATACCCATGGCGAGATGCTGCCGGCCCACGGTTATCCTGGACTGAAGAAGTACCCTCATCTGGCTGGTCACTTTGGCACGGCCTGGCAGAACCAGCGTAAGGAGTTCGACAACCTGCCGGCGGCCATCCTCTTCACGACAAACTGCATTCAGGAGCCCAAAGAGTCCTACAGGGCAAACGTCTTCACCACCGGCTTGGTGGCCTGGCCCGGGGTCTTGCACGTAGAAAACAGGGACTTTGGGCCCGTTATTGCCAAGGCCCAGGCCTTGGGCGGGCTCAAGAAGACGGAAGGGAAAACACTCATGACCGGCTTTGCTCGGAACGCGGTTCTGGGCGTCGCCGACAAAGTGGTGGATGCCGTGAAGGCCGGGAAAATCAAGCACTTTATGCTGGTTGGCGGATGTGACGGGGCCAAGCCTGGGCGGAATTACTACACTGAACTGGTGGAAAAAGCGCCAGAGGACACGGTTATCCTGACCCTGGCCTGCGGCAAGTTTCGGTTCAATCACCTGGACCTTGGAAACATCGATGGCATCCCGCGTCTTTTGGATATCGGGCAGTGTAATGACGCCTACTCGGCTGTTAAGATCGCCCAGGCCCTGGCGTCTGCCTTCAACTGCAGCGTTAACGACCTCCCGCTCTCGCTGGTGCTGTCCTGGTACGAACAGAAGGCCGTGGCCATATTGCTGTCCCTTTTCTCACTAGGCATCAAGGGCATTCGGCTGGGCCCGTCTCTCCCCGCCTTTGTGAGCCCCAATGTCCTCAAGGTCCTGGTGGATACCTTTGACATCAAGCCCGTTGGAACGGCACAGGAAGACCTGAAAGCCATTACCGGTTCAGTCCTCGTTTAAGCCGCAGTTGGCTTTACGAAACGATAGCCCCTGGCCGATGGCCCGGGGCTTTTCTTTTTGCGGGTTAACCCGCTCTCCTGTCAATGAACCTGAAAACCCGCGGGAGCAGACGGCACCGTATCGCCTCGTGCCGCAGTACGGGCCATCGCGTCTAATGCCGTCTCTATCTTTGAGAGGACCTCTTCACATCCGGTGATGTCATGCCGGACCTTCAGGTACCTCGGGTCGTTATAGGAGATCCAGACCTTGCCGCTTTCGTCCTTCCAGACCAGTGCCTTCTGTGGAAGGTCGATCCCGACGGTCTGAGCGCAGGCCATAAGCGGGCTCCCCACTTTTGGATTTCCGAAGATCAACAGTTCCGTATTCCGGAGTTCAATTCCGACGGCCGTAGCCGCCTCCGAATGTTTAATCCTATTGAACAGGGTCATGCCCTTCTGGCCAAGCACTCGTTCGAACCGGTCAGCGGTTTCCGCTACCCCAAAGGCACTCTCAATATTGAGCATTCCGTCAACCCCATAGGCCGAGGTGGCACTTGCAACCAACAGTACGCAGGCCCATATCATCAGCTTTTTCATCGTCATTTCCGCTCCTTTCACTGGGACCGTCAGCCGCTAACCAATGAACGCCCCAAATCTGAACCCCATGGGGAAAGATTAGTCCTGTTTCATTCGAGTGTCGAGAAGCCGCGCAACAAAAGATGAAGGCTGGATCCAAGGGATCCAGCCTTGAGGATGAGCAGTGCAGATGGAGGGGGTATCTGCACCACTGGGTGTGTACCTAAGTTATCGGTGAGACCTATCAGAACTTTAATTCCGCGCCACTGGGTTGTTTCCCCGTTTCAGTCCGCCTCAAATACCTTAAATTCGGTCATTTCCAGAGCCGTTTCGGCTAAGGGGCGGGGGGATTCTCAACGTGAAGCCTGAGATCCCGATAGACTCGCATCCTGGAACGAAAACCTGATCGGAGGACCGGTGGTTTGTCCACATAATCGTATATACGGGCCTCCTCCTTTCCTGCATGCGTCCGAAGGATACGTCCAATGGCCTGGATGAGCCGGCCCGAAAAGCGAATCGGCGTACCCAGAAGAATGCTGGAGAGTGCCGGCAGGTCGAACCCCTCACCGATCAGCTGCAGAGTGGCGACCACAACCTGAATGGACCCCGTGCGCAGTTCCTCAACGATCTTCTTTCGTTCTTCTACCGGAAGGCTTCCCGTGAGGAGGCGTGAAGAAATCCCTGATTGCCGGATCAGGCGCTCCAGCTGTTCACAGTGGTCCTTCCGGTCGGACACAACGAGAATGATCCCCCTTCCCCGGCCTGCCTCGTTAATGGCATCCGATGCGATCAATCGGTTCCGGTCCTGGTCAGCGATGAGGCGGTTGATCATGGCCTGATAGTTGCCCCGATAGGCGTAACTAAAATCCGTGGTCCGAATACGCACGCTCCCGGTCATGATCTGCCCTTCGTGCTGAAGGCTCAAATGTCCTACCTCGTGCACCTGCTGTCCGAGGTACAAGTGAATGAGTTTTGTAAGTCCGTCACTCCGATAGGGGGTGGCTGAGAGACCCAGCATGTAATGGCAGTCAAAACCGCAAACCGCCTCAGTAAAGGTTCGGGCCGGAGTCTTGTGGCACTCGTCCACCACGAGAAAGCCCACGTGAGGATTCACTTCAGGGACCCGTCGGTAAAGGCTGTTCACAATAGCCACACTGATACGGTCCCCCAGTCTTGCGTGGCCGTCTCCGAACAGGCCGACCGCCTCAGGTTCAATGTCCAGGCAGGCCCGTATCTGTTCTCGCCACTGATAGAGAAGTTCCTTCGTATGAACAATCACCAGGGTCGGCTGCTTTCTCATGGCCGCCACGGCCAGGGCCACCACGGTCTTTCCGCTGCCCGTGGGGGCCTGAAGCACACCGAACCTGCGCGCAAGAATGGCCTCAACGGCCGTCGTCTGGAAAGGGCGCAGTTCCTTCCCGAAGTTCATCAAGACTTCAGGAAGGAGACGGGTCTCGTCCTCCACCTCCGGTGACAACCCTTCAGATGTCAACACAGCAAGCAGCGGGGCCGTGAGCCCACGCGGCAGGACAAGTTCCCCGCTTCCGGCAATCTTAAGAAAGGAAAGACGATAGGGGGTCTCACCCATCCAGCGGCTGAATTTCTTCTTGCGTATCCATTCAGGATTCACAAACTCCAGTTCATCCTTGAGCCACTGCATGACCCCGGAGGGCAGGCCCTCTGGACGCAGACGACAGTCATCTTTCACACGGATATGCATGGCTCATTTAACCATAATCCCTGGCTACGACGGACACTCGGGAAAAGGGCCCGGCGGAAGGAACGCAAAGGTTCCGCTGCTTCTGTTAATGTAGTTTGCGCTGACTGATAGGATAGGCCTGCACCATGAACTCCATGCAGTATGACATTTATTGCCCGGCGGCCCGCGGCCAAAGCGAACCTCATATGCTTAACTTTTGGCTGTCCTCGTGCTTGAGGAGGCAACGTCACATTGAACAGATGCTGTACGGAAGCCTCGATCAATGCGAGCGCTGTGACGCCGGCCGCGTTTACTTTGGACTGTACGTTCGCCACAAGACCTGGGAGGACCTTGCGGCTTGTTGCCGGGCGCTTCTCCGCCGCGCCAACCGACTGGACGCGGGCGCACTGAGTACCGGGAGACTGGCCGGGGAAACAAAATGAAGGAACGGGTGGGCTTCGTCGGCATGGGAATCATGGGGGTCCGGATGGCCGCCAATATCCTCAAAGCCGGCTATCCCCTCACCGCATGGAACCGGGACCGTAAGAAGTGCGGCCCCCTTGAGGCGGCTGGTGCCGACATTGCTTCCACGCTTGCAGAGCTGGCCGAAAGTTCCGACGTCGTCATCATGATGGTGACCGGTCCGGAGGCGGTAGACCATATTCTGAACTCTGAGGGGGGGCTCCTGTCGGCAAGCATGACCGGCAAATGTCTCGTTAATATGAGCACGGTCCCCCCGCACTTTTCGCGGGAATGGGCCGCGCGGCTCAGGGTGCTGGATGTGGATTTTGTGGATGCTCCGGTGTCTGGTTCCAAGAAGCCGGCTGAGGATGGAACCCTGGTGATTCTGGCCGGTGGAAGTGAACCCACGGTGTCCAGACTTGAACCGCTCTTCCTGTCCATGGGCAAGAAAGTGGTCCGTTGCGGCGAGGCTGGAAACGGTTCTGCCATGAAACTGACCGTGAACCTCCTTCTGGCCACCATGATGGAAGGTCTTTGCGAAGCCGTAAACCTGGGACGGAAGTGCGGTCTCAAGACGGAACTTATTCTGGATACCATCCTGTCCGGTCCTATGGCGTGCGATTACTTCAACATGAAAGCAGAAATGCTGAGACGGGATGAATATCCTCCCCAGTTTCCGTTCAAGCATATGACCAAAGACCTGCGCTTCATCCTGGAGACCGCCGAGAACTGTGATGCCTCCGTGCCCTTGGCTCGGGATACCTTGGCCATGTTTGAAGCCGGCCTGGCTACGGGCCTTTCGGACATGGATTTTGCCGCCGTCATGAAGGTTGTCGAAACCGGCCGGAAATAAGGTCCGGCGCCCTCCCCCGCTACAGGATATTCGTTCTCCGAGGCGGTTTCCCTTGCAACATTCCCTCCAAATTGTTTAAATTTTGTAAACAACCGGCAAGCCACGAAATGCCGCGCATCGGAGACGGCGGAACCTAAAAGAAAAGAAAGAGATCCGGAGGTGAGAAATGAAAAAGGTCATTTGCTTTGCGAATCAGAAGGGTGGGGTCGGGAAGACCACCGCAACCGTCAACTTGGCAGCCAGCCTCGGGGCCATGGGAAAGAAGGTCCTGGTCGTTGATTTCGATCCCCAAGGCAGCGCCAGCCTGTCATTTGGGATGCCGGACAACGGGTCCCTCCTCCTGAAGGCCCTGGAAACCTGCTCGCCCCTGCCTGTGCTGGAAACGCCCTACGAGGGGGTTGACCTTGTGCCCTCAGGACGAAACCTCGTGGCCGCACGTTTTCAGTTCAGTCTGGCCATGGCCCAGGACTTTTTGAACATCTGCCTGGAACAAACCCCGGGCGATTGGGAATGGGTCCTCATCGACTGTCCACCCAGTCTGGACGTCATCAGCCTGGCAGCCCTCTGGGCCGCCCGGCACGTCATCGTGCCCCTGGAGGGCAGCTATCTTTCCCTCAACGGGCTCGAGCAAATGGCCAAAACCGTCTCTGACCTCAAACAGCAGGGAGCCAAACTCGAGATCGAGGGGATCCTTCCTTCCCGTATCCACCCACGCCGGAGAATCTACTGGGAGATCATGCTCCGCCTGGAACAGGACTTCCCGAACAAGGTCGCTCCCGTCATTCGCGAAAACGTGGCCCTGACCGAGGCTCCCGGCAAGGGGAAACCGATACATCTTTTCGCACGCTCATCCAACGGGGCCAGGGATTTCCAGGAAGTTTGCTCCTGGCTGGTGAATCATTTTGAAAAGAAGAACCAGCCCGTTCTTCCATGGGAAACAGCGGCCATGAACAATCCTCCGGCACCGGAGTTCAATCTTATCGGGGCGTCTTCCAACTGACATCGTCTGACCTCAGATGCCGCGGGGGGAGCCATAGGCTCCCCCTTTCGTTCCTGCGTCGATGAGTTGGCGGAAAAACAACTCGATATCAGACAGGTTTTTCCGACAGAGTTTTGCCTGAGCTCAGGGGTTCGCCCCTCAAGACCCCGGCGTCATTTCCATTCGACGTCCCAGACGTGCCTCTCGAGATATCATGATGAACCTGAAAGTCCGGATAGGCCGTGTTTCCGTGTTCGCCGAAGTCGAGGCCTTCCAGCTCCTCTTCCGGGGTGACGCGGAGCCCGATCGTGCTCTTAATAAGCTTGAACAGGATAAAGGCAGTGGGAAAAACCCATAGGAACGCGGCCCCAATGCCAAGC
>QJVM01000187.1 GCA_003235715.1 Nitrospirota bacterium | reverse complement strand
AGCCCTCTGAAAAGATCGGGCGGCGCCCTCAAACTGGGTGCAGGGGCCTACGACACCCGCAATTACCACCTATCATATTCCGATCATGTGGGTGAGAACTTCTTCTATACCCTCAGCGGGTCGAGGCGGGAATCTGACAATTCCTGGAGACGCTGGAACGAATTCTGGACCAACCAGTTATCCTTCCAGCCGTCCTTTGTCCTACCGGATGGGAGCTCGCTCGAAACCAACCTGAGTTACACCAAAGCCTCCCTGCAGCTGCCGGGCAGCCTGGACCATAGCATGTATAAAGAATACAAGGATTCAGGGGAGGCCAAGGAGACCGAAGGCCCCTGGCAATACTCTGGCCGGTATTCCGAGGTTCTGTATTTCAGTACGAAATTTACGAAGGAAATAGGCAACCTCGAGCTGAAGCCTCTTCTGTATGGCAACAAATGGTCCCATCTGCACCCGGTCACCGGAAGGATCAACAGAGCAGATACCATGACTTATGGCGGAGACCTACAGGCCAATTACAGGCATTCGCTGTTTGGAATAAAGGGCATCGCCGCTACCGGGGTTTCGGCACGTTACGACGACCAGACCACGGATTACTACAAGTATCGGGACTACCTGTACACGGTCGGTTTTGGGGGGCTGACCAGAATCACACAGGTCCTCTCTGATAATCGCGGCGAACACATGGAAGAGGAAAAGCGCCGAGCCTTGTTATGGGGCGTTTACCTCCAGGAGTCCCTCTACCCATCGGAACGACTTCTTGTCGATGTTGGGGTTCGATATGACGAAGTTGAGTTCGATATTAAAGGAACCAGCACGTCCTACTTTAATTGGTCCTCCGGCGGTTACGTAGACTGCAGCAGTCCAAGTGCCGACCCGGACTCCTGCGGTTATTCCCGCATCAAGAAGACCTATACCTCAGTCAGTCCAAGAGTGGCTTCGACCTTCAAACTTACGGATATCTTTAGCGTCTTTGGGAATATCTCTACAGGGGTTCAGACGCCCACCGAAAGTGAATTCACAGCCAATCCAAAGCTGGATCTCGTCAAGACTCAAAATTACGAGGTGGGCGTGAAGGCGCGGCACGACAAATGGAATTTTGATATGTCGTATTACTATTCGCCGGTCAAAGACGAGGTCGTTCGGGTGCTCCAGGCCGACGGGGATACCCAATACGTCAATGCTGGAGAGACCTTGAAGCAGGGCTTTGAGTTTACCGGGTCGGTGGCCGTTCTTACGGGGCTGAGGCTGGGAGGGTCCTATTCTTTCACGGAGTACACCTTTGAGGACTTTGTGGAGACCGGCTACAGCTCTGCGGCGAGAGCCACGGTGGAGAGGGACCGAAGCGGTAATTACCTGCCCTTCATCCCGAAGCACCAGTATTCTCTCTTTGCCAACTACAAGCACTCCACGGGTATCAAGTTCAAGGTTCAGACGTTCAGCTGGGGCGAATATTATGTGGATAATGCCAACAGCGAGAAGTACCACGGATACGATTTTGTCACGAACGTTATGCTTGGTTATGAAACGAAGAAATTTGACATAGCCCTGAACGTGGAAAACGTGTTTGACAAGCACTACGCCGTGGAGGTGAGCAAGGATTTTGAGGCCCCTATCGGCGAACTGAGTTATACGCCGGCCGCGCCAATCAGCTATATGGTCCGGTTGGCCTATAACTTCTGAGAACTATGGAACTTGGCGTGAACACCGTGACGGTTTGCCCAGCCCTTCGGGGCTGGGCGGGGCCTCCTGAATCGGAGGTGTCCAAACCCGCACCTCTCAACATGTTGGAGCTGATGCTATGAAAAGAATGCCAAATGCAAAGATCCTTCGAGATTATATTTTTCTGGCCCTGTTCACGACCTGCCTGTTCCTCCCCGCAAAGGGGGAAGGGGTTCTGTACATTTCTGAAACACCTATGAAGGCTGCTTCGGGCCGGTCCGCAGGCCCGGGAGGCCATGCCGAACATCGGGCCTCGGCCTCGCGAAGCTATTATCTTTCCGCCGAAGACCTCTCGAGTGATTCCGAGGTTCTCGTGCTCCGTCCTGACGGGAGTCGTGGCGAGGCCAGCATGCATATCTGCGGTGAGGGCCTGATGTTGACGGTCGATACCCGGCCCATGGACGCGTCGTCCGACGGGATCTTTCTCGTCTATGTGGTGGACCGCCATGTGGAAAATGAAACCCTCCTGGTCCGGGTGGCCAAACTGAACCTCCTGAATCACTCGTGCCGCTGGGGCCACGAATACAAGTTCAATAGCGAACGCCTGCGTGCCAAATTCAGCGATGAGGTGCCTCTGGATATCACCGCCTCGCCCCTGTGGGACGGTAATTTTCACAGCCGGACCATGTCGGGGGACGTCATCGGTGTTCAGGCCCTACGCTACGGAAAACCCCTGGAAGGGGCGAAAATCAGTCTTAGCACACAGGGGGGCTGGACCAAGACCTTCAGGACGGATGACAGCGGCACCGCCTCCGTGCAGCTGATACGGGATTACTACCCAGCCCAGTGGTCGGAATTCAGCAGGGACAAGAAGGGAACCTTTCGTATCCTGGCGGAGGCCGAGTTCGAGGAGATGGGCGTCCTGGGGGACCAACCGTACACAAAGGTGCGCGTGACCACGTCGCTGCCCTGGAAGTACGCCTCGTCAAGACGGGAATATCAGTCCTACGCCTACGGGCTCTCTCTGGGCGCCACTTTCATGGTTGTTTCTGGCTTGGGGGTGTTCATCTACCGGGAGCGCCGGAAGAAATCATATCGGGAAATTCAGTTCGATGAGCACCGTTAAGAAAAGAAGCATCAACCACGGAGACGTCAACCGTTTCCGCTTCTGGTTCCAGATCGGGGCCTTTGTCATCTTGGTCTACGGGGGGTACTGGGCTCTCGATATCAGCACGTCCCTGCCGACCTTCTCCTGCGTTTTTCCGAGTTCCAGGGGGGGCACCTGTTACCTGTACCCCCTGCAGCACCAGGTGAACATGACCTGGAAACAGTTTGCGAGTCCCCGGGTGATCGGCGTCCTGACAGCTTTTGGAACCTTTGTGTTTCTGTTTCTTCTGTTCAACAAAGCCTGGTGCGGGTTTGCGTGCCCGATCGGAACCGTCCAGGACTGGATAACCAGACTGAGGCTCCGGATGGGCATCCGCCCGGGTGTCTACACGGAGGCCACGTTCAACAGGTTGAAGGTCCTGAAGTACGTGCTCCTGGTGCTTCTTATCCTGTTGCCTCTAGGCATCAGCAATTCCCTGCTCGGCCTGCCCAAGTTCTCCCACGATGTGGCGACCTCCTTTTGCATGCTTTGCCCGGGACGGACGATCCTTCCCATCTTCACCGGAGATTTCAGCCAACTGACCATTGATTTCAGTTCCAAGACGATGACCGTCCTGACCGGCCTCGGTATGGCAGTTCTCGGCACGACACTGGTGGGAGCCTTCTATAAAAAGAGGTTCTTTTGTCTGTTCTGTCCGATGAGTGCGCTTCACTATGTCTTTTCGAAAGGGGCCCTGCTGGGCCTGAAGAAGGACGGGGCCAAGTGTACACGGTGTGGAAACTGTTATCGCGTGTGCGATATGGGGATTCGTGAAATTGCCGATGACCTGGAACGCCGGAATATCGTTCAGGACGACTGCATGATGTGCTTTAAATGCGTTGCCGCGTGTCCGGAGGAGGGGTGTCTCAAGGTGACTGTGCCGGGCCTTACCGTCTATCAATCCACGGAAGAGGGCTTCTTTGCCCGATCCGCCTCGAGGTTGAACCATGAACGTTGAACGCCAGGAACGCGTCCGAAAATCGGCCGTGAAAGGGCTTGCCATGGAATCCATGGAAGCGCTGGTCCAGATCCGGGAAAGTTTCGACGAGAACCCGAAGGCCATGGACTATTTCTACGACCTGTACCATCGCACCTATTGTCTGGGAGAGTGGGGTAACGGAAAGAGGCCTGAGGTCGGGACTCTTTGTGTCCAGGTCCCGGAGGAACTCATCCTCGCGGCCGGCGCTTTTCCCCGGCGCCTGTGCAGCGGTTCCCACGCGTTTGACCAGGTGGGTTCGGAATTCATGCCCGCCAAGGGCTGCCCCGTGGTCAAGGCCACGGTCGGCCTGCTGCAATCCCGGGCCCTCCCGCCGCTCGAAGAGATGCGTCTGGTGGTGAACCCGACCAGTTGTGACCAGAAGAAGAAGGCCGGCGAGATGATTGCGGAAATGGGATACCCGGTCTATTCCCTCGAGATTCCGCCGTCCCGAGACACGGAAGAGGCCCGTGCCTACTGGCACCGAAGTGTCAAGCGCCTTTCAGTGGCCCTCGAGAAGACGACGGGGCAGCGAATTACGAGGAAAAGGCTTCACGAAGCCATTCGGACGACCAATACGGCGCGTCAGGAATACCGGCGCTTTTCCAAATTGAGAAAAGCCCAGCCCTCTCCTCTTCTGGGTAAAGACGCGCTCCTTGTCACCAACGCCTATTTCTTTGACGATATCGAATCATGGACCGAAGCCCTGGCGCGTCTTAACCTGGAACTCGAAAGAAGGGTGGAGAACAAACTCACCCCGGCCCAGAAGAGAGCACCACGATTCCTCTTAACGGGAACGCCTCCCGTCTTTCCAAATCTGAAGGTCCCGCTGCTCATCGAACAGTTAGGGGCCGTGATTGTGGCCGACGAAGTGTGTTCTTCAAACCGTCTCCTTTACGACGCCGTGACTATGGACACCCCCTTTCTCTACGACATGATTCCCGCCGTGGCCGACCGCTATCTGAAGCCCTGTACCTGCCCGATTTTCGACCGGAACGAAGACCGGAAGCGAAAACTCCTGGACATGGCCTCGGATTATCAAGTGGACGGAGTGATTTACCAGGCCTATGCGGGCTGCCACCTTTATGAGATGGAACAGCAGAGTATGGGCAGGGCGCTGACGGAGGCTGGAGTCCCCATGCTGTATCTGGAGACGGATTACAGTCCGGACGACGCAGGCCAGCTTTCGACTCGGGTTGAAGCGTTCGTGGAGTCCATCCGGAATCGCCAGAGAAAACTAGAGGGAGGAAGGTCATGAACTATTTTGCTGGCGTGGACATCGGCTCGACCGCCATCAAGACCGTCCTGATCGACGAAAAAGGGGCGGTGGTTGGCCGACGTCTTTACCCGACCGGGAGTCATTATCACCAGAACACCCAGGAGGCCCTGGGCAGCCTGCTCCGTGAATGTTCCGTCAACCGGGAGGAAGTCTGTTACATGGTGGCCACGGGGTACGGAAGAAAGCTGTTTCGGGAGGCGGACGAGACGATCAGCGAGATCAGCGCCAATGCTGTGGGTGCTGCGCAAAGCGCGGCAGAGGGGGAAACGATCCGGACCATCATCAATATCGGAGGTCAGGATTCCAAGATCATCGTCCTGGACGACGACGGGCACGTCAAGAACTTTGTCATGAACGACAAATGTGCCGCAGGAACCGGACGATTTCTGGACATGACAGCAAGGAACCTGGGTCTCGACCTCCAGGAGTTGGGGGTCTGCCATCTGCACCTCGAGGGGGTCCCCCTTTCCATTAACAGCACCTGCACCGTCTTCGCGGAGTCTGAAATTATCAGTCTGTTGGCCAAAGGGCACGACAAGTCGGAGATTGTGGCCGGGGTGCACTATTCCATTGCCCGGCGTATCGCCCGCCTGGCCGGACGGGCCGGGGTGGAAGACGGCGTTCTTTTTGATGGTGGCCCCGCCCTGAACCAGGGCCTTGCCCAGGCGCTGGAAGACACCCTGATGCGGCCGCTGATGGTTCCCCTTATGCCCCAGTTCACGACCGCCCTGGGTGCGGCCCATCTGGCCCGTTCCGGGGCCGCCTTCGAAGCCCGGGAGGTTTGTCGATGACGGAAACAGGAATTCTTGCAGGCGGTGCCGGGATGTTCCTCCTGGGTCTTGTAAGCGGCAGCACGGCCTGCAGCCTGTCCTGTCTTCCCTACATCGGCCCTTACCTCATCAGTACGACCCGCGGTTTCAGGGACGGCATGGCGGGGGCAACGGCCTTCATGTTGGGAAAGGTCTGCGCCTATTCGACGATGAGCGCGGGGGCGGCCTGGCTGGGTCGGTCCCTCGTTCAGGCCGATGCGCCTTACGGCCGGTCCCTTGCGGGCCTGGCCCTGATTGGAGCCGGTCTGGCGCTTCCCTTCGTAGGGCGAAGGACGTGTTGCGGAACCAAGAGGCTCTCGGGGAGGCGAACCTCGCTGTTTCTGGTGGGCTTTGCCACGAGTTTCACCCCCTGTCTACCACTGGCGGGGCTGTTCGCAGTGGCCGCTCATTCCGGTTCGGTCTGGACCGGACTGTGGTACGGGCTCCTTTACGGCACGGGACTTCTGGTGGGCCCTGTCGTTCTTGCAGGGGGTGTGTTTGGTTTAATTTCTGGCGCGTTCCGGGAAAAGGCGCAGGCCCTCGTGCCGGCGTTGCAGGGGCTCTCGGCTTTCATTATGGTCGCCATGGGAACACGAATACTTCTGGTTCTGAACGGACCGTAGAACGATCAGGAGGTTACTGGACATATGCATTGGTTAAGGGAAGCAATCGATTACGGCATTATCGGACTTCTCGTCGTTTTGAGTATTGTGGCCCTGGCGATCGCCATCGAGCGCTATTGGGTTTTCCGCAAGGTGAAGTTTGGAGATTATACCGAGAGCAAGTCGCTTGAAATCGCCCTCACGAACAAGCTGCACATCATTGCCACGATCGGGAGCAACGCTCCGTATATCGGACTGCTCGGTACGGTGATGGGGATTATGCTGACCTTCTATACGATGGGAACGGAGGGGTTCATGGACACCGGAAAGATCATGGTGGGGTTGTCGCTGGCCCTTAAGGCCACGGCCGTCGGGTTGCTGGCGGCCATCCCCGCGATCACCATGTATAACTTTCTTGTGAGGCGGGTCAAGGTCCTGATGGCGCAATGGGAGATGGAGAATGGAAAGCAAAGAGTTTGATTACATCAACGTCATTCCTCTCGTGGACATCATGCTGGTGCTTCTGACCATCGTGCTGACCACGTCGACGTTCATTGCCACAGGGGTCATCCCACTGCAGTTGCCCAAGGCCGCAAAGGCAGAGGACTTGGCGACCTCGAGGACCCAGGCTGTGGAGATCGATGCCGAAGGACGGGTATACCTGAATTCCAAACCGGTGACCCTGGAAGGGTTGCGCGATGCCATGAGCTGGCTGGACCGCTCCGTTCCTGTTCTGATCAAGGCCGACAGGAAGATTGCGCTCCAGGTTTTTGTCGGTGTACTGGACGTGGTCAAGGGGCTGGAGTTCAAGACCGTGAGTCTCCAGACGGAGAGGGCGCCATGACAGAGCAATTCAGAGCCTTTCGCTTTTCGATCTATATCCATGCCGTTTTCCTGCTGTTGATCCTGGCTGCCGGTCGTTCTATTGAACGCTTTACCCCGCCCATCATCATCGACTTCAGCCTGGAAACCCTGCGTCCGGCGCCCAAGGCCCAAGCCCCGGCCGCCCCCAAGGTCCAAGCGGTTAAGAAGCCCCGGCCGGTGGTGAAGAAAATTGTGAAAAAGAAGGAACCGGTCGTCCCGAAACCCGAACCCAAACCGGTGCTGGCCGAAACCCCGCCCAAGGAGCCGGAGCCCGTCGTACCGGAGCCCGAACCTGTGGTAGCCGAGGCCGTGACGAGCGATATCGCACTGCCGACGGATGACGATGTTTCGGATACCTACAGCACCGATGAGATTTCTGATGGGCTAGCCGCCGAAGATCCGGCGGCCGGGTTGAGTGCCGAGGAAATTCTGGAGGGGACCCGCTCAATTTATCGGATGGAGCATTTCGTCCGGATTCGCGATATGATTGTCGAGAAAATCCGCTACCCCATTCTGGCCCGCCGCATGGGTCTGGAAGGTCAGGTAAAGGTCTCGTTCGTTGTCTGCAGGAATGGCGACGTCAAGGAAGTCAAGGTGGAGGAAAGTTCCGGCGCGCCTATCCTGGACAAACAGGCAATTCAGGCGGTGCTGCAGGCCTCCCCTTTTCCGGGACCGCCTGTGGAGGTACAACTGATTGTCCCCATAGCGTATAAATTGAGCTGAGAAGGGATTTCCGGTCGCTGGTGGCTGTCACTGAAAGGAGGTCGGATTGCCCGGTGAGGGCTCCTATCCCGAGGCCTATGGGCTGACACTCGGAAGAAGGGCCGCAAATCAAAAGAACACCCTCGCCTGATGACAGGCGCGGCAAATTCATTGGGATGGAACAGGAGGATAAGTCGATGAATCGTAAAGGATTTCTGGCGGCGCTGGTACTGGCGCTGGTATTGGTTGCAGGACCCTCATTTTCGGCCGAAGACATGGGGCAGATGATGCACCAGGACCATGATATGGGCAAGATGATTCATTCCTCCATGGTAGGCGGGTACAAGTTCAGTTATCATCTGATTGATTTGAAAGCCAAAATGGAGACAATGAAAGGGAAAATAGATATGGGAGAGGCCTCGCATCACCTCATGGTCTTTATTTCGAACGCGGACGGCCATAAGGCTGCGGAAGGCGATGTCGGGTTCCAGGTGGAAGGTCCTGACGGAAGCGTTCAGAAACAACAAATGGCCATGGCCATGTCGGACGGATTTGGAGCAAACTTCAAACTTGACCCCGGGGTGAGCTATGTGATCAAAACGAAGGCGGTGACCGGGGACGAAAAGTTGGAGGATCAGTTTACTTTCAAGCTGGAGTAGAAGGGACGCCTCGTCGCTAGGCCAGTCGGCGACGTTAAAATTGAAGGCCTGTCCTCCGGTGCGGTTACGTTGCCTGTCCGGAAGACTGCCTTGGTCTGCAGGCATGCCGGTTCCTACTGGAACGGCATGCCTGTATCTATTTTGAACCGCCCGGACCCGCCGCGGCTGGTAGATGCCTGCATTCCTGGCACGGTTGAGCACGTGAAGAAAGCGTTGGCAGGCTGTT